>CAYWHQ010000488.1:0-2438 GCA_964457665.1 uncultured Prolixibacteraceae bacterium
ATGTCGATGCCAACGAGATCCATATCCGTTACGAAAGAGATGAAAAGGAGAAACTTGTAAGCTTCGACGACGATGTCAAGGTCTACAAACTGACGAAGTTCATGCGCACCAACCAGAATACCTGTGTCAACCTTCGGCCGATCGTCAGAAAGGGCGATAAGGTTCAGATGGGACAGGTCCTCTGCGAGGGTTATGCCACCCGCGACGGAGAACTGGCGCTTGGCCGAAACCTGATGGTAGCATTCATGCCCTGGAAAGGATACAACTTTGAAGATGCCATCGTGATTTCTGAAAAAGTTGTCAAGGAGGATATCTTTACATCGATCCACATAGAAGAATTTACCCTGGAGGTACGCGACACAAAGCGCGGGGTCGAAGAGCTTACCAACGATATACCCAACGTGAGTGGCGAAGCAACCAAGGATCTCGATGAGAATGGCCTGATCAGAATAGGTGCAGAAGTCAATGAGGGCGACATCCTGATCGGAAAGATCACTCCCAAGGGAGAAAGCGATCCTACTCCTGAGGAAAAACTGCTGCGTGCCATTTTCGGGGATAAAGCCGGAGATGTCAAGGACGCCTCCCTTAAAGCACCTCCTTCTCTGAAGGGTGTCGTGATCGATAAAAAACTCTTCTCCAGGGTCATCAAGGACAGGAAAGCCAAGGCCAAGGAGAAGGATGACATTAAAAAGCTGGATGATGATTTCAACAGGGAAGCTGAGAAACTGAAATCCAAACTTGTTGAGAAACTGAATACCCTTGTCAGCGGTAAAGTTTCCCAGGGTGTCTATAACCAGTTTAAGGCAGAAGTCATCGCCAAAGGAGCCAAGTTCACGATCAAACATCTCACCGATCTTGATTATACCACCGTTAATCCTAATAAATGGACTACGGATAAGGATAAAAACGACCTGATCAAGGTTCTGATCAATAATTATCTTATCAAATACAAAGAGGTACTTGGGGTTTACAACCGCAGGAAGTTCGTATCCCTTGTCGGTGATGACCTGCCTGCAGGGATTGTGCAGATGGCAAAGGTTTACATCGCCAAGAAACGAAAACTCAAGGTTGGTGACAAAATGGCCGGCCGGCACGGTAACAAGGGCATCGTTGCCAGGATTCAGCGTGAAGAGGATATGCCGTTTCTCGCTGACGGAACCCCTGTTGATATTGTACTGAATCCCCTCGGTGTACCCTCCCGGATGAATCTCGGGCAGATCTACGAGACGATCCTGGGATGGGCAGGAAGAAAACTGGGGATGAGGTTTGCCTCACCGATTTTTGATGGTGCCACCATTGACCAGATCAATGGATATCTTGACCAGGCGGGTCTTCCGAGAAACGGAAAGGTATTTCTTTATGACGGCCTGACAGGTGTAAGGTTCCATCAGCCTACCACGGTGGGATATATTTACATGATGAAACTTCATCATATGGTCGATGATAAGATGCACGCACGTTCCATCGGACCCTATTCTCTCATTACGCAGCAACCGCTCGGCGGAAAAGCCCAGTTTGGTGGTCAGCGCTTCGGGGAAATGGAGGTCTGGGCACTGGAAGCTTTCGGCGCTGCCAATATCCTGCTCGAAATTCTCACCGTGAAATCCGACGATGTTGTGGGCCGCGCCAAGGCATATGAAACAATCGTCAAAGGCGAATCCATGCCGATACCGGGTATCCCCGAATCGTTTAATGTACTCGTGCATGAATTGCGCGGACTTGGTCTGAATATATCATTCGATTAATTGTTCATTATCAACTCATATTAAAATATGGCTTTTCGGAAAGAAAGTCCTCTTGCCAGCACCTATTCGAAGATCACCATAAGCCTTGCATCCCCGGAGAAAATTCTGGAGATGTCGAGCGGTGAGGTGCTCAAACCTGAGACCATCAATTACCGAACGTACAAACCTGAAAGAGATGGTCTGTTCTGTGAAAGAATTTTCGGACCTGTCAAGGATTGGGAATGTCATTGCGGGAAATATAAGCGCATTCGCTACAAGGGAATCGTTTGTGACAGATGCGGTGTGGAGGTCACCGAGAAGAAAGTGAGAAGGGAAAGAATGGGCCACATTCAGCTAGTTGTTCCGGTAGCGCATATCTGGTTTTTCCGGTCACTGCCAAACAAGATCGGTTCGCTTCTCGGACTGCCTACCAAAAAGCTGGAATCGATCATCTATTACGAAAAATACGTGGTCATACAGCCCGGAATAAAACAGGCCGATGGGATCAATGCACTCGATTTTCTCTCTGAAGAGGAGTATTTCGATGTAATTGAGAAATTACCTCAGGAGAATCAGTATCTTGATGATTCAGATCCCAACAAATTCATTGCAAAGATGGGGGCTGAGGCGCTGGTAGATTTGCTTGCCAGGCTCGATCTGGACAAGGAATCCTATGACCTGCGATACAAAGCGAATAATGAAACCTCCCAGCAG
>CAYWHQ010000489.1:0-2419 GCA_964457665.1 uncultured Prolixibacteraceae bacterium
AGATTCCGGTAGGCAGCAACCCCTTTGTTCACCCCGCTCATCTGTGCCCCGTGCATGACACTGAAAACGGCGACATGCAATTCCATTTCCGACAGGCAGGTCAGGTAGTATGGAGAGGAGATGTCCTTTCCGTCCATGATCTTTCTTCGTTGCTGAAATCCGGCAACAAAGGCTTTGTAATCCTTATCATCCCCATTGACAACCATCCTGAAAGCATCGCAGGTTTGTTCCAGATAGTAGCCATAATAATTCTCCGGGTCATTTTTTAACTCTTCGGCGATCAGCGTTCGGGCCTGTTCAATCCTGAGATCCATTAACAGCATCCACGCTCTCCGGTAGGAATCCGTTATCTCGTAGGAAGCTGATGCGTTAAATTGCAAAAGGGAAAGCAGGAGCAGAAGAGGAATTACAACGCGCATCAGGTAGTGTGAAAAGTGAGGCAAAAATAGACATTTCTGTCATTTACTGACCATCGGCATTAACATAGCGAGAAATGATGTACTTTTGCAATTCGTAATCAATTCTGTTACAGCATGTGGTCACTGCTTTTCATTACATTAATAATCGTTGCCATTGCTGTTGCCGCCCTCGCGATAAAGATATTTCTGATCAAAGGCGGAGAGTTCAGGAAGTCCTGTTCATCGGTTGATCCTGCCACCGGTCAGCGGATTGGGTGTACCTGTGGGCACGGCGAAGGGGGAAGCGCTTGCGAAAACAAGCTCTGATCCTATGCTCAGATACCGAAGTCGTCGAACGCGATCATCTCTTCCGGTACGCCAAATTCATCCAGCATTTTAAGAACCGCTGCATTCATCAGGGGGGGGCCGCACAGGTAATACTCAATCTCTTCGGGTTCCGGGTGTTTACTGAGGTAGTTGTCGATGATCACCTGGTGGATGAACCCTACAGGTCCCTTCCAGTTGTCTTCGGGCTGGGGCTCAGAAAGCGCCACATGGAAAGAGAAGTTGGGATTATCCCGTTCAATCTGTTCGAATTCATTTACATAGAAGAGTTCACGGAGCGACCGGCCGCCGTACCAGAAGGAGGCCTTCCGTTTTGTATGACGGGTTTTGAAGAGATCGAAGATATGCGACCTCATGGGAGCCATACCTGCGCCACCCCCGATGAACATCATCTCTTTTTCGGTATCCTTGATAAAGAATTCTCCATAAGGTCCTGAAACAATCACCTTATCGCCAGGTTTCCTGGAAAAGATGTAGGAAGAGCAAATTCCGGGATTGACCTTCAAAAAGCTGTTTGTATTCTTATCCCATGGAGGGGACGCAATACGAACATTGAGCATGATGATGTCGTTTTCGGTAGGGTGGTTGGCCATGGAATAGGCCCGGAAAACCGGCTCCGGATTCTTCATCCGGAGATCCCACATATGGTATCTGTCCCATTCTTCAGTATATTCCGGCTCAACCTCTATATCTTTACGGTAATCCACTTCGCACTTCGGCACGTCGATCTGTACATAGCCCCCGGAACGAAAGTCGAGTTTCTCCCCGACAGGCAGCTTCATCACAAACTCTTTGATATAGGTAGCCACGTTTCGGTTAGATATGACTTCACATTCCCATTTTTTAATCCCGAAGATCTCGGGAGCAATGGCAATCTTCATATCTTCCCTGACCTTGACCTGGCAACCCAATCGCCAGTGATTCTGTTGTTCCTTTCTGGTGAAGTAGCCTGTTTCGGTCGGCAGGATGGTACCACCGCCTTCCAGTACCTGGCATTTGCACATGGCACAGGTTCCTCCGCCCCCGCAGGCCGATGGCAGATAAATGCCGTTCATGGACAGGGTGGTCAGGAGAGTGGACCCGGGGTCGACCTCCATGACTTTCTCTTCATTCACGGTAAGGTTGACCTTCCCCTGCGGTGTCAGTTTCTTTCTGGCATAAAGCAGAATACCTACCAGGGAAAGGAGGATAACCAGAAAGACGATAATGCTGGTTAATACGGTGACTCCGATACTGATTTGCAGAATCATGTTTTAAGTTTTGAGCGCAATTAGATTTTTATTCCCATAAACATCATGAACCCTATTCCCATTAACCCGGTAATGATAAAGGTAATTCCAAGGCCGCGCAGCGGCGCCGGTACATTGGAATAACGAAGTTTCTCGCGGATGGCGGCAATGGCCACGATGGCCAGGAACCAGCCCACGCCTGATCCCAGGCCGAAAGAGGTTGCCTGCGCCAGCGACTGATATTCACGTTCCTGCATGAAGAGCGCGCCTCCGAGTATGGCACAGTTGACCGCGATCAGGGGAAGAAAGATACCCAGCGACTGGTTGAGCGCCGGGGAAAATTTCTCGATGATCATCTCCACGAGTTGGACCATTGACGCGATGACGGCAATAAATACAATAAAAGTGAGGAAACTGAGGTCCACGCCGGTAAAATCACTACCGAGC
>CAYWHQ010000490.1:0-2417 GCA_964457665.1 uncultured Prolixibacteraceae bacterium
GGTCAGAAAAGATGACCCCATTGTTAGGCTGCAGTGGAGGGAAGGGGAGTGGCCCGGACAGTTGCGGATAGAAACACGGTCGGGCCGGGTGCTTACCTCCAAAAAGGTCTATTACAATTTTCTTACACCTTTCTTCATTACATTCCAGAGTCTCCGGAGCATGGATTTTGCCAACGAATTCAGCGACCTGGCTGTTGGCGATGCATGGTCGCCCGGCTATGAGAAAAAAGGCCATGGCTTTTCCGTTGTGGTCACGCGAACTCCGGAGATGGAGTCGCTGATTGCCCGGATGACGGCTGAGCATATCCTCACATCGTGGGAGGAACCGTTGGAGTCAGCTGTTTCAATGCACGGCCATATGTTTGATTTCAAGAAAAGGGGATCATTCATCCGCAACAGATTCAGAAGTATGGTTGGGAAAGCCGCTCCTGATTACGGATATGTTCCGGTATCAGTACCTTTGCAGAGATATCTGGTGGAGGTTGTGATCAGTTTCATTATGATCCTTTGCAGCAACGCTTTTTCCAGGTTTATACTGACCCTGGTTCCGGAAGCAATCATCGGCCCGGCATTCGACCGTATCAGGCTTTCATGGAAAAGGATCAGCAAGCAAACGAAAAGAAAAGGGTTGAAGGAGTATCATATCAGAATTACCGGAAATGGATGAACTCAAAAAGGCATTGGAGAAGGTTTTGCTGGAACAGTATGCCCGGATACTGACCCAGGTGTGCCGTGACCGCCATTCTCCGGCTTACGGATGTTTCGACCGGAACTGGTGGCACTATAAAATAAGGGACTACCCTTCCATCATCCTGCAGCAGGGAGGATACTTTTGTGCCCTGCTCTCCAGGATGGAACTGTTCAGGGATATCAGCCGCCAACTCCGGGAAACAGCGGAGGCTTCGGTTTGTTTCTGGCATACACGTGCCTGCCGCCGGGGGGCCTTTGAGGAGTACTATCCATGGGAAAAGGGATATCCTCCTCTGGCTTTCTCCACCCTGGCTGCCCTGAAAACCATCAGCATGCTGGATCTTGACATCCACCTTTTTTCCCGGGGGATAAAAAAAGCAGCCTCGCAGCTCCTTTCAAGAAGGGAGTACCAGGCCGCCAATCAGCAGGTGGCAGGCCTTGCCGCTCTCACCCGGATCAGGTCGCCCTTTCCCGAACTTGTACCGGAAGACAGATACCGGGAGGTCATGGCTTTTACTCTTGGATTACAGGATCCTGAAGGATGGTTTACCGAGTATGATGGCTCCGACCTGGGGTATTTGTCGGTAACCCTTGATTGTTTGTGGGATATCTGGGATCTTACGCACGATGAGGAGATCCGTATTGCGGGGAGATCCGCTCTCGGATTTATGCACAAGCTGGTTTCGGCGGCAGGTGGCAATATCGGATTGCTGAATTCGCGGGATACCGACTATCTTGTACCATACGGTATCGTCCGGTATATGGGCTGCGAGGATCCAATAGCTGCTGCAGAAGCAGCCGAAATCATGAGTAAGGCATTTTCCGGAGAAGGCCACCCTTTTGCACGCGCTGTCGACGATCGTTACTGGGTACACTACATCGGCCATTCGTTCGCCCGGGCTTACCAGTTTCTTTGTCAAAATACTCCGCGAACCATCGCGGAACCGACATCCCCTGTCATCCCTCCATTTACCGGATTTTCACTTCCAAATGCAGGATTTACCATCCGGAGAGCAGCGGAGATCACTTTTCTTTTTGCAGCGCGGAAAGGAGGAGCATGGGTGATATATGGAGCGCCTGGAACCGGGCACTACTGCAGTGATTTTGGATGGATGGTCGAGCATGGAAAAAAGCAGTATGTCACCAACTGGGAATCGGGGTTATGGAAATCGGAAGCTGAGGGAGAGACGGTTACGGTATCCGGATACCTCTTTCCTCACCGGGGACAACTCAGTACCCCGCTGAAGCATTTTCTCCTTCGTTTCGTCAGCTACTTTCTGGGATACCAGATCATCGGTTTCCTGAAGAATGTCCTGATATTTAAAAAGCGCAGAAGCAGAATATTTTTTACCCGGCAGGTCAGTTTTTCAGGAAGAACCCTGCAAATGGATGACTGCCTGCAGCATCTGCCACGGGATGCCCGGGTGATCCGGGCGACGCGGTCGTCGAAACGCCATGTGGCCAGCGCCGATTCATATCATCCTGAGGATTTTCATCTCTGTAAAGGATTTCACTCTGAGCAGACCAAAGAGCATGAACAGCACACCTGCAGATACAAAACAACCATCACTTTACCGTAGGATTGCATTGCTGCTTGATCCGGACTTCTCCTCCGGGGATAAAAGAGTGCACTTTGCGACCAGGTTTGTGAAGTTCATCCTGCTGGGTATTCCGTTTTTTCTGGTGGCCATCCCGATGAACTACCTCCTGGTGGAGTGGGCCGGACT
>CAYWHQ010000491.1:0-2412 GCA_964457665.1 uncultured Prolixibacteraceae bacterium
CCGGTAGGTGTTTTTGACCAGTTCCACAAACCGGTCTTTGGACTGTTTAACGGTTTTGTCGTGGGAGACCTCTTTGAACGCTTCCCAGATGCCTTTGTCGGGGTTGTAGCGGAGATCGTTGCCGATGATCACACCCACGTAGTCGAACTCAAATCCCTGTGCAGTATAGATGCATCCGATCTGTTCCATGCCGTTGGGATCATAAGCCCACAACGGGGCTTTCGGGATTCCCTTAGCCAATCGCGTAGCTCCGGGTTTCGCGTTCCATGGCTTTTTGTAGTAGCCGATCTCCACATCCTCCACCAGGGTTCCGTCTGGATTGGGATCAGACCAGGGCCAGCAGAAACCGGCCGTCATCCGGGCAGTAAATCCCTCATTAAGTTTCTCCTGAATGGCCTTCTCCAGGGCATCCGGGGAATCCATGATCCTGAAATCAAACTGATCATCGCGTTCCCAGATAGCATTAGGGTTCTTTTCAATGGCCAGGGTGTTGCTGATCCAGTGGACAAAGGATTCGGATCCGGCACAGCGGAACTGGATCTCCAGTTCATATTCATAAAGTTTGCAGTGCATCCTGTCGGCCCACTCTCGGATGTAGGTCGATGAGCCGATCTCTTTCGGACGAACCCCCTGATGGTCGTCGATGAAGAAGACCGATACCTTGGCCGCGTTGAGGATCTCTTCGATCTGGGCCAGATCGTTGCGCCTGGCTTTCGGGGTATAATAATCGTTGCTGGTGGTACGGATGCGGTGTGCCTCATCACAGATCAGCACATCCACGGCATTCTTTTCGGCAGCTCCGTAGCTGTTGAAATACTTGAACTGCGGCGCCCCCCTGCGTCCGATGGCTTCGCGCAAGGTTTCGGTGAAGGCCCTGCTTCCGGTGGCATAGTGGGCGTTGTACTCTTTGAGCAGCAGTTCGGCCATGAGGTTGATGGCGATGACCGATTTGCCGGTGCCGGGTCCGCCCTTGATCAGGATCACGGTCTTTTGCTTGTCGTGGAAGCCGCTTTGCGCAGCCTGCAATACCCGGTCGAAGGCGATCAGCTGTTCATCCAGCAGCACATATTCGGCCTTCCCCTTGATCACATTGCCCACATGATCCATCAGCTTTTTGCTGGGACGGTAGTGGCTTTGTTCCACCCGGGCGAGCACCTCCAGGCCGTTTCCCCTGTCCAGCTTCCGGGTGAGGTACCGGGAGAGGGTCTCCACATCATCGGCTGTAAAGAGGGGGACCTGACTCAGCACCGATTCAAACTTGGGGGCAAAGAGCACATCCTCGCGGTAGAAATTGTAGTTGTGCAGGTAAGCGCATGCCGAGAGATTCACATGGTTGGTTTCATAAAAGGCAGTATGGGTATCTTCGAGGTAGGAGCGGTACTGGCCTGCCTGCACTGATGGGTGGAGTACATCGCGTTCCCTGCCGCCCACGAAGGTAAGCAGTTCGTTGGGGGCATCGGAAGGTCGGCATGTGTCCCACTGCTTGAGTTCGATGATCACGGCGTGCTGGTTTCCGGCGGTATCGGTGCCGCACACCATGCAGTCGAGCCGTTTGGAGCTCTGGGGAAGCTGGTATTCCAGCAGGATGCCATTGTCGGTAAGTCCCGAATATTCAAACACCTGGGAAACCGCCCTCAGGCTGTTTCGCCAGGAGTTGATCTCACTCTGGGCCGGATTGTGGCGGTACCAGGAGAAGTAGGCGTCCCTGAGTTTCTCGGTGATCTGGTTGAGCACCGTATCTTTGATGAACTGACTGGAAGAGCCCGCGTAAAGCCTCATAGCTCGTCGTATTTTTTCGCGTTTCCTTTGGCTTTACTCACCGGGTATTTTTCGGCGTTTTTCTTCATCTTGTTCAGGATGATCTTCTGGATGTCGAAACCGTACCGTTCGGCCAGCAGGAGGGCATAGACAAAGACATCGGCCAGCTCGTCGCTGATGCGTTCGCGGTCAACCTCATCGCAGGCTTCAGGGGATTTCCACAGGAAGAGTTCATTCAGTTCAGCCGATTCGATCGCCAGGGCGATGGCCAGGTTCTTGGCATCATGAAACTGTTCCCAGTCCCGGTCGTTGCGGAAGTTGACAAGGAGTTGGGTGATTTCGGTGAATTCAGACATAGTACATGAAATAGATGAAGGATTTGTCAAACATAATAAAATTGTAAGTTGTCACCAAACAGGATTTTATTTGGCAGGAAAAAGGGGTTTGCAATGAACACTGGTAACTTTATTCAACTTTTCGTTACTATTGATAATGTCGTCCAGGGGATCAGGACAGACCTCGCTGTAGTGAAAGGATTGATAAAGGAAGATATCAGCCTGTATGTCTCTATCCGTCTGGATAAATACCGGATGATCAGAAATCCAAATCTCAAACTGTTTAGCCTTCATAGTCAATCATTTCAAATTCATGAAG
>CAYWHQ010000492.1:0-2411 GCA_964457665.1 uncultured Prolixibacteraceae bacterium
CTCGAGGAATACAAAATACTGGAGATACTGAAGAAATATTGCAAATTCCTTCCGGTCCCGATTCGGTTCGGGAACGAAAAAACATGGGAAAAAGTTGAAGGAGAGAAAGATAAGGATGGAAACGATAAAGAGGTGGAGATTGAAAAGCCCAGGATCATCAACAATCCCGACCCGCTGTGGAAGAAGAAACCCGTGGAGGTGAAGAGTGACGAATACAAGGCCTTCTACCGTGAACTATACCCGATGACCTTCGAGGAACCGCTCTTCCAGATCCATCTGAATGTCGATTACCCGTTTAACCTGAATGGCATCCTTTATTTCCCGAAGGTTAAAAAGACCCTTGAAATCCAGAAAAACAAAATCCAGCTTTATTGCAACCAGGTTTTTGTCACCGATTCGGTAGAAGGAATCGTACCTGACTTTCTGACCCTGCTTCACGGTGTGCTTGATTCTCCCGATATTCCGCTGAACGTATCAAGATCCTATCTTCAGACGGATCCGAACGTAAAAAAAATCTCCAATCATATCACCAAGAAAGTAGCCGACAAACTCGAATCGCTCTTCAAGGAAAACAGGGAGGATTTCGAGAAGAAATGGGACGACATAAAGGTCTTCATTGAATACGGAATCATTTCTGAAGCCGACTTCTATGACCGAGCGAAAAAGTTTTGTCTGCTGAAGAATGTCGACGGTAAGTACTTCACCCTGGACGAGTATGAGAAAAAAGTGAAGGATCTCCAGAAAGACAAGGATGGTCAGCTGATATACCTGTATGCGGCACATCCCCAGGATCAGTTCAGTTACATTGAAGCAGTGAAGGAACGCGGGTACGATGTGCTTCTGATGGACGGGATCATCGATCCGCATTTCATCAACACCATGGAGCAGAAACTGGAGAAAACAAGGTTTACGCGCGTGGATGCGGATACGGTTGATAAGCTGATCCGCAAAGACGACACCCTCCCTTCCAAACTGAATGATGATCAGCAAAAGGCATTGAAGGAGATCATTGAGAAACATGTGGACGGCAAGAGGTACACTGTGCAGTTCGAAAGCCTGAGCGAGAAGGAGGTTCCTTTCCAGATCACGCAGAATGAGTTTATGCGACGCATGAAAGACATGTCGGCGCTGGGCGGGGGAGGATATGCCTTCATGGGTGAGCTACCTGACAACTACAACCTTGTGGTGAATTCCAACCATCCGGTCATCGGGCGTATCCTGCTCGATCCCGACGGAGGAAGTCAGGCGGGTACCATCCGGCAGCTCATCGACCTTGCCATGCTTTCACAAAATTTACTGAAGGGGAAAGAACTGGCTGAATTCATTCGCAGGTCTGTCGATAAAATTTAGCCTGCCATAAGCCGGTTTCCGTCATTCATCAGAATTTTTTGAATTTCAACGTAACCATTTCCTAATTTTGCTTCCGTTTAACCAAAAACCAATATTATGAAACTTAGTAAAGGATGGATCATACTGATCGTAGTTATTATTGCCATTATTCTTGTGGTCTCCTGGGGTACCAGAAGCTACAACAACCTTGTATCGCAGCAGGAGAACGTGAATCAGGCCTGGGCACAGGTCGAAAATGTGTATCAGCGTCGTGGTGACCTGATCCCCAATCTGGTCAATACCGTAAAGGGTGTTGCCAATTTCGAGCAAAAAACCCTGACCGATGTGGTTGAAGCCAGAGCGAAGGCCACCAGCGTTCAGATAAACCCTGAGCGTCTTGACGAGGCCTCCTTGCAGAAATTTCAGGCAGCCCAGGACAATCTTGGTTCGGCCCTTGCCCGTCTGATGGTTGTGGTGGAAAACTATCCCCAGTTAAAAGCCACCCAGAACTTCCTGGAATTGCAATCCCAGCTTGAAGGCACGGAGAACCGCATCACCGTCGAAAGGCAAAAGTTCAACCAGGCAGCCCAGTCTTACAATACCCTGGTCCGCCGGTTCCCTTCCTCCATCTTCGCCGGAATCTTTGGTTTCGACAAGAAGGGATATTTTGAAGCCGCCGAAGGAGCAGACAAAGCGCCGGAGGTCCAGTTTTAAGTCCCTTCAGGATCATGGCAAAGCATGCGAAGGAGTTCTTCTCTCCGGAAGATCAGGAACTCATCAAAAAAGCGATCATGGATGCGGAACTCAGCACCTCGGGCGAGATCCGCGTCCATATCGAAAAAAGGTGCAGCGGTGAAATCCTTGATTGCGCCGCATATCTTTTCGAACAGCTCGGCATGAAAAAAACCTCGGCACGGAACGGGGTTCTTATCCTGCTTTCCCTTGAGGACCATCGTTTCGCAATTATCGGCGACAGCGGAATCAATGCAGTCGTCCCCCCCGATTTCTGGAACGGGATCAGGGAGCAGATGACCCTGCATTTCCGGGAGGGCCGTTTTGCTCATGGCCTTATCGAGGCCATC
>CAYWHQ010000493.1:0-2391 GCA_964457665.1 uncultured Prolixibacteraceae bacterium
TCCACCATGTCGAAGATAAAAACCATGTCCTCGGCATAGGACTTGATTTGTTCCATTGCCTCAGTGGCGATAGGCCATCCCCACTGCTCATAAATCAATACGGCATCCGGCTTAGCCCGGAATTTCATGCTTTCCGTAAACGGAACGGGTGTTGCATACCTCGCAATCGCACTCACAACACAATGAGAACTCCATTCAGGAAAGGCTACCCGGTGCATTCTGCCCAGGCCGGCAAGTTGAATAGCCCTGCTCAGTATTTGTCTCCCGCTGGGGAAAACAAAAGGGAACGGGAAAGATTCTTTACCTGCCTTTATCGGCTTTTGGCGGGGCGCGGTCCTCCAGAGTCCGGTTCGTAAAATTGTTTTTGGGAGTGTTGCAGTCTCGATGGACATTTAATAACCTTGCTTCTCCTGTTGCAATTTTCATCTGAAACTTCAGGGGCTCTTCTGTAACGCCTCATGGAGCGACGCAAGAAATTCCTGTTTTGTAATAGGGTAGGCGGTAGCTTCCTGAAATTTACGAACAGCCTCAATGCGTCCCTGAAGAAAACTATCCAATTCATTGACGATCCGCTGGAAAGACTTGATCCCCGTATCTACGTCGTAAAATAACATTCCGCAAGCCGTTAACGCTTCATCCAGACTCTTGCCCAGCGGCACAGCCTGATCATATTCGGATCGCGACTGGAAGACCAGAGTGGGAACTCCGGAGGAGATGGATTCACAGAAACCAGTGCTGATCGTGTCCCAGAGCACGATATCAACGGTCTCATAAAGTGCAGACGGTTTTTCCTGTATAAGCTCCACAGATCCACGCTTGAATTCTTCTTCAAATAATGATCTGGCAGGATCATTTGTATAAGTTCCGGGAAAAGGCTTATAAAGAACTTTGAGCTTCGGATAAGATTCCCAGAGCTTTTTAAACAAAAGAATTACATTCAATCGATTCTGATAGTTTACCTCGGGAGTTATTTCCTGAAGGTCCCCCATGAATTCCATTAGCGGCCCTGATGGAAAGAGGATAGAGACGTTTTCGGGATCAATCCTTGTCTTTTTCCATTTCGTGATGGTGGATAAGTAAGTGCTTCCTGAGTCGACCATCTTTAAACGTTCTTGCTTTAAATTACCCTTCATCCAACTGCTGTCATTCTTCCCCCAGGTGAAATAGATATCGAGAAAGGCCAGTTCATTCCGGCTCTGTTTGTATGTGCAAATGGGATTTGATGCCCCGTGAGCATAACCGATCAATAAAGAGCCCCTGCGACGGGCCAGGATCGCAAAAATCTTAAAATTCTCTTTGTAATAGTACCCGATGAAAGAATGAACCTGTTTGACATTCCATCCTGCAATTTTCTTTTCAAAGAAAGTAAATCGCTCCGTCAGTCCTTCGACTACCGATTGCGGAAGGATACGGTCGATTAATCCGGCAAAGAGTTTTTCCAGCGTCGGGATTTGCTGTTTTTCAAGCCGGAGGGGAAATTTGCCGATTCGCCGCCGGAACACATGTCGGCAACAGTCGCGGATTTGTTGTCTGGCATTTTCATCAACCGGGTACTGACGCACCGGGAATTCGAAGCGGTGCATCTTACTGAAAGGCAGGATTTCCCGCATCCAGTTTGAATACTCCCCCACCACTTCCGGCGTGGAAATCTCCACATAAGATTCAGCAAGCGATTTAAGGATTTCTTTTGCCTTTTCGCGCAAACTTTTGGTTGCACAGGGAAAAGAATGTTGTGATGTTGACGCCTTAGGCAACTGCATGCCTTCATGCCGGATCGATCCGCCAAGAATGATGAAGATTTGATGAAGCAACTTTTTATTCAGGTCAAAATCCGTATAGTATGCGGCAACGGCTTCATCGGTGTCTTTAAAGTACCGATCTACATAAGAAAATTCCGAATAGGATTGGAACCAGTTCATTTCCCTGGAGTAGGCAACCCTAAACAGGCGTTCAATAAAAATATTAGCCCCCACATGAACAGGGAAACGATAAATCAGCGCCAGTTCCTGAACAGATAGAGCAGCATGAATTTTGAGTCGTTTGCCATGAATTTCCAGGATCAAATCGTCGATCAGATCGTTTACCTCTCTGATGACTGTTGAAATGTCGAAATAATCCGTCCAATCGATGCAAGAACCTGAAGAAGGGGTTAACTGGTTTGGAGTATAAGTCATAATTGATACTGGCTTAACAGTTTGTTCAAATTGTTTTTTAAATCCGCCTCCATGTAATCTTTATCGTAGTATTGTACTCCTTTGTAAGCTGGGACTGTCTTCCCTCCGAATCCCCTTTTGAAAAATGAGATGCTTAACTCTTTTGGAGAGGGTACATCATGAATTTGCGCGCCAAACTGCTGCTGTCCGATTTCATATTGCCGGTATCCCTTTTCCT
>CAYWHQ010000494.1:0-2390 GCA_964457665.1 uncultured Prolixibacteraceae bacterium
AACCATTTTTTCAAACCATGGGAGGTTGCCGCGGCAACGATCGTTATCAGCATGGCTATCTGGCTTTTACTGCATAAGATGGTCATCCTGTTTACGCTTCTGATGCTTGCCATGGTTATTCAAACCACGTATGATGTTTTCCCGGTGTCCTCCGGCACACAAGCAATCACAGGGAAGAAGATGTATCACTTCGCCAGGGATATCCATCGGATGGATCCTGAAGCCCGCTGGGTGACTTTCGACAATACGGCACCTTCGGCATTGCTGACTGCCGCAGGGGTTGATTTGTTTAACGGAACAAAGTACACACCTGATTTTGAGGCGCTTTTTAAACTGGACCCTGAAAAGCGTTTTTTTCAGGTATATAACAGGTATGCACACATCATGGTACAACGCACAGATGACACCACACACCTTGCCATACAAAAAACCATTCCTGCCCATTATACCATCGAAGTCTCTCCCCAACATGCAGATTTCAGGAAGCTTGGAATAAGATATCTGATCTTTCCAGCGGATTCGGCATCTGACCGGTACGCGGCAACTCAGCAAGCCTTCATGAAAAAGCTTAATGATGAACCTATTGATGGTTACAATTTCTTTCAAATCAAGGAACCCTCATGCCCGTAAAGAAACCCACAGCCCCTGCCCGTGCAGGGGGAAAGAAGAATTATTCTCCCGGAAGCGATCAACCCGTGGAGCAAATCCCTGCCGACCCTCTGATCCGTTTCAACCGAACCAGTCTGGGAATTATTACTGTTCTGGTCTTTCTCTTTCTGATCCTCACCGTCGGAGGCATTCACTACTCCTCCATCGGTCACTGGGACAGGGTGGTCAGTGAAACGACGGAGCCGGTAAAAAAATCAAAGGTGATTGCCGGCTCTCCCAAACTCATCCGGATGGATGAGTGGCGGGTGGCCAGTTCCACCATTCTCTCGCAGTATATCAAGGGCTATCCTGTTGAGAATCCGGCGATCGGTGCGGGCAGTTCACCTCTTGTCATGAATATCCCCGTGAACCATTTCACTGCCTTTTTCATGCCCCAGCACTGGGGATTCCACCTCCTGCCCTTCGGCACGGGATTCTCATTCCTCTGGAACTACCGCATCTTTGCCCTGCTGATCTCCACCTTCCTTCTGCTGATGCTCCTCACCCGCAACAGACCGTGGTTGTCGCTTTCCGGCGCCCTGGTCGTTTTCTTCTCCGCCTTTGTCCAGTGGTGGTTTTCAAGCTTTATCGGCGAATATATCACAGCCCTCAACGTGATCGTGATCGCCTCAATCTATCTCTTTTACGCACAAAGGGTCAGTACACTTATCCTCCATGCCCTCCTCTTCCTGCTCTTCGCGGTGAACTTCGTCATCATACCCTACCCGCCCTTCCAGGTGCCCCTCTTTTACCTGGCCCTCTCTCTTTTCGCCGGACTGATGATCTCCCGCCACAACGCGCAGCGGATCCGTAAACATCTTCCGCTGAAGTCCACGCTCATCCTGGTGTCGCTGGTGGCGGCCGGCGCCATCCTCTTCCTCTTTTACAGGGATATCCGCGAAACCATGGAGATCACCTTCAACACCGCCTATCCCGGTAAACGGATCTCCACGGGAGGCGATCTGGGAGCCGACCGCTTCTTCTCCGGCTTTTATCAGCCCTTCTTCAGCGAAAAACGTTTCATCTGGGACAATGTATGCGAAAACAGCAACTTCATTTTTCTCTTCCCCGTCGTCATCGCTGCCATGGTCGCAGGTTTTGCGAAAAAGATCAGAGACCCTCTGCAAACCGCCCTCGGGATCTATCTCCTGATCATGACTTTCTTTGCCCTTGTTGGATTCTTCCCGGCACTTTCCCGCATCACACTTTTCAGCTTTGTGCCCTCGTTCCGGTCGTTCCTGGCTCCCGGTATTGCCAGCACCTACCTGATATTCGCCTACCTCGCCGACCGGCGCCGTTATCTTCCCGCTACAGTTGCCTGGCAAACGGGCGCCGGTATTCTCCTGCTGGTGATTTTCTTCCTCTTCGGCAGCTATATCAGTAAAAACAACGGCGATTTCTTCTCCGGATGGGAGACGACCATTATCAGTATTTACTTTGCCGCCGCTTCCCTCCTCCTGCTTTATAAAAAGGTCATCCCTTTCACGGTCATGCTCCTTCTCATCACCATCCTGGGGACGTATGATGTAATGCCCGTCTCGAACGGCGTGGGTTTTTACACGGAGAAAAAGTTGTACAAGGCAGTCGGCGAGGTGGCAGATACCGATCCCGGGGCCCGCTGGGCATTCTTCAATGAGCCGGGGATGTCGTCGTTCGCTATCGCAGCCGGGGCAAACATGGTAAACGGCACCAAATACATACCCGACATCCCCCTGATGCGCACCCTCGATCCGGAAGGTAAA
>CAYWHQ010000495.1:0-2375 GCA_964457665.1 uncultured Prolixibacteraceae bacterium
CTTCTCCCAGCGCGACTCTAACCGCAGGGGCTGTCTGTACCACTACTGTTTTGGCGGGATCGGCCAGAGCATTGATTACATTTCCGGTGTGATTGACCTCGGTCAGCGCGCCGGTTGGACAAACCGAAACGCACTGTCCGCAATAGGTGCAGGGGGATTTTTCGAGGTTCATTTCAAAGGCGGGGGCCACCACGGCCATGAAGCCGCGGTTGACAGCCGAGAGGGCTCCTACAGTTTGAATGTCATTGCACATCATCTCACACCGCCGGCACATAATGCACTTGTCCACATCACGGATGATGGCGGGGGAGGTGTCTTTCCGGTAGGTGGATTGCTTTCCCTGGTAAGGGATCTCCCTGACGCCCAGCTGCTGGGCCATGCTCTGCAGTTCACAGTTACCGTTTTTGGAGCAGGTAAGACATTCGGCGGGGTGGTCGGATAGAATCAGTTCAAGGACGGTCCGGCGGGCGTTCATCACCCTGATGTTGTGGGTACTGATCTCCATGCCGGAAGAAACGAGGGTGGCGCAGGCTGGTGCCAGGTTCCGGCGGCCCTTGACCTCCACCACACAAATGCGGCATCCACCCGGCCGGTTCTCAATATTCATATCCTTGAGCTGGAAGTAACATAGGGTCGGAATTTCGATGCCAACGGTCCTGGCGGCTTTGAGTATGGTGTAATCGGCGGGAACCTCCACAGGTTTGCCGTCGATGGTAAGTTTGATCTGTTCCATAGAGTGTTTCTCCTTAATTGATATAGATCGCGCTGAACTTGCACTTCTCCATGCATGCGCCGCATTTGATGCATTTTTCCTGATCGATGAAATGTACCTGTTTTCGCTCACCGCTGATGGCATTGACCGGACAGTTGCGGGCGCAAAGAGTGCATCCGATGCATTTATCGGGAATGATGAGGTACTGCATCAGCGACTTACATACCCTGGAACGGCACTTTTTCTCCCTGACATGTTCCAGGTACTCCTCATAAAAATTATCGATGGTGGAAAGGACGGGATTCGGGGAGGATTGTCCCAGTCCGCAAAGAGAGGTGTCCTTGATCACGGTACCCAGATTGCGGAGTTTGTCAATATCTTCCATGGTCCCGTGTCCCTGGGTGATCTTTTCAAGAAGCTCCGACAACCGTTTGTTTCCGATCCTGCAGGGAGAACATTTACCGCAGGATTCCTCTACGGTAAAGTCAAGATAAAACCTGGCGATAGCCACCATGCAGTCGTCTTCATCCATCACGATCATTCCGCCTGATCCCATCATGGATCCGGCTGCAATGAGGTTGTCGTAATCGATGGGGGTATCCAGATGGCGGTTGGTAAGACATCCTCCTGAAGGCCCGCCGGTCTGCACCGCTTTAAACTCCTTACCGTACTGTATTCCACCCCCGATATCATAGATGACTTCCCGGAGGGTGGTACCCATCGGGACTTCGATCAATCCGACTTTATTAATTTTTCCGGCCAGCGCGAAGACCTTGGTTCCTTTTGACCTTTCGGTACCAATGGAGGCAAACCATTCCCACCCCTTGTTTATGATCACCGGGATATTGGCATAGGTTTCCACATTATTAACATTGGTAGGCTGCTTCAGGTAACCTTCCACGGAAGGGAATGGTGGCTTGACGGTGGGTTCTCCCCTCAGTCCCTCCATGGAGTGGATAAGCGCTGTTTCCTCGCCGCACACAAAAGCGCCTGCTCCGTATCGGATATCGATATCGAAACAGAATCCTGTTCCAAAGATATTATCTCCCAGCAGACCCATCTCTTTGGCCTGTTTCATGGCAATCCGCAGCCTTTCAACTGCCAGGGGGTACTCGGCACGGATGTAGATGAGGCCTTTGCTGGCTCCGGTACAGTAACCGTTGATGGCCATAGCCTCCAGAACAGAATGTGGATCGCCTTCAAGGATGGAACGGTCCATGAACGCGCCGGGATCCCCCTCGTCGGCATTACACACCACGTATTTCTGGTCGGATACCGACTGCCTGGTGATTTCCCATTTGAGGCCGGTGGAGAAACCTCCGCCCCCGCGACCGCGTAAGCCGGATTTCTTGATCATCTCAATGACAGCTTCCGGGGAAAACCCGGTCAGCACCTTTCCCAGCGCCAGGTATCCGTCACGGGCAATGTAGTCCTCGATCTTTTCCGGATCGATCACACCGCAATTCCTCAACGCTATTCTGATCTGTTTCGCCATTGTGCTAAAAACTTTTGTTATTATCAGGTAAAAGGGTAATCATACTCTTCTCTGCCGGTTGTCAGGCGATCTCATAGTCCATCGGAATGATGCCCTCGATGGTCTCGCCTTTGCGGATAAACCGTTCAATGATCTCGTCGGCCTTCTTCGTGTCAACATATCCGAACA
>CAYWHQ010000496.1:0-2373 GCA_964457665.1 uncultured Prolixibacteraceae bacterium
TCTGATGCCCCCTGCAGCCAACCGTTCAATAAGGTGCCCCACCGATAAATCCTGAGGACCGATGCCATCCATGGGAGAAATGATTCCTCCCAGCACATGGTATACTCCGGAATACTGTCCGGTCTGTTCGATAGCCATCACATCCCTGATGTCTTCAACCACGCAGATCAGATTGTGATCGCGCCCCGGATTGCCACAAATTTCACAGGTCTCTTCATCGGAAATATTTCCGCAACCCGAACAATACCGGATCCCGGTCCTCATTCTGATGAGTGCTTCACCAAAAGCAGTGACCTGTTCGGGACTGGTTTTCAGCAGATGAAGGGCCATCCGGAGGGCACTTTTGCGACCGATCCCGGGTAACCGGGATAGTTCGCTGACAGCATGTTCAAATAGCTTTGATGATAAGTTGTACACAAAAAATTGAGTTACTTTGCAAAAGTAATGATAAGAGAAATGTTCCGACTATTGATTCTTATTTTAGCGTTGAATCTTACTTTATATGGTCAGGATACCCTGAACAGGGTGGATGGGTCGGGCCGGAAACAGGGACACTGGATCAAAAGCGACAGCCTGGGCCGAAAGGTCTATTCGGGTTTCTTCATAGATGATAAACCCACAGGGGAATTCCGTCACTATTATCCGGAGGGCAAACTGAAGACCATATCGGTTTTTGATGCAGGGGGCACTGTTGCCCGCACCAGATCATATTACCGCAATGGAAAGATCATGGCTGCCGGGAATTTCAGAAATGAAAGGAAGGACAGCACATGGTTGTTTTACAGCGAAATCAACGGAGCCCTTGTTGCGGAGGAGCTTTATGTGAATGGCCTTCGTGAAGGGGTGTCGAGAACCTTTCTGCTAAAGGGAGGTGTTTCGGAGATCACGACATGGAGACATGGTGTCAGGGATGGCCTTTGGGAACAATATTATACAGGCGGGGCGTTAAAGATTCGCTGTTATTTTAAGGATGACGAGAAGGAAGGGCCGCTTGAAGCCTTCGACACCGATGGAAAATTAATGATCAAGGGACAATACCGGGGCGGGCGGCAGGATGGCATCTGGACATACTACAATGAAAAAGGTCTCCCGGAGAAGCGGGAGACCTACCAGAATGGTGTCCTGTTGAAATCGGAGGATCAGTTGGAAAAGACCAGATGACCCCCGGTGAAATCCACAGTGATTGGTACTTCCCTGTTCAGGTTTCCATCAAGGATCATTTTCGACAGTTCGTTGAGAAGTTCCCTTTGCAGAACTCTTTTTATGGGGCGGGCGCCATACTGCGGATCGAAACCGTTTTTCGCAAAATGGCCGGTTGCCTGGCTGGTGATCGTCAGCGTGATACCATTCTTCTCCAGCATCCCGCGGATCTGGCCGATCTGAAGTTCCACGATTTGGCGGATCTCTGACTCCGAAAGCGGTTCGAACATTATAATCTCGTCAATCCTGTTCAGGAATTCGGGCCTGATACTTCTTTTGAGCAGTTCAAAGACCTGCTGCCTGGTAGCATCGAGGATCTCTTCCCGGTTATGGCTGTTCACCTTTTCCAGGTTCTCCTGGATGATATGCGATCCGATATTGGAGGTCATGATAATGATGGTATTCCTGAAATCGACTGTTCGCCCCTTGTTGTCGGTCAGGCGTCCGTCATCCAGCACCTGAAGCAGGATGTTGAAGACATCGGGATGCGCCTTTTCAATTTCATCGAGCAATACCACCGAATAGGGTTTTCGCCGGACGGCTTCCGTAAGCTGACCGCTCTCTTCATATCCCACGTCTCCCGGAGGTGCACCGACGAGCCTGCTTACCGAGTGTCGTTCCTGATATTCCGACATGTCGATCCTGACCATGCTGTGTTCATTGTTGAAAAGGAATTCGGCCAGGGCGCGGGCAAGCTCGGTTTTCCCGACGCCGGTGGTTCCCATGAAGATAAATGACCCGATCGGCCGTCGGGTGTCCTGCAAACCTGCCCTGCTGCGGCGGATGGCATCGGCCACAGCCGTGATGGCCTGGTGCTGTCCAACCACCCGCATATGGAGCCGGGCCTCAAGATCCAGCAGTTTCTGCCGCTCACTTTGCAGCATGCGGCTGACAGGGATACCCGTCCATCGTGAAACCACCCCGGCGATCTCTTCCACACCGATCTCCTCGTTGACCAGCGGCGAATCCTTTTGGATGTCTTCGAGCTGACCCTTCAGTTCTACAATCTCCTTTTCTGCCCGCGGTATGAGGCCGTATCGGATCTCGGCCACCCTCCCGAGATCGCCGTTGCGGTTGGCCTGTTCGGCATCAAATCTGAGCAATTCGATCTGTTTCTTCTTTTTCTGGATCTCTTCCACAAGCTCCTTCTCCGATTGCCAGCGCACCTTAAGC
>CAYWHQ010000497.1:0-2370 GCA_964457665.1 uncultured Prolixibacteraceae bacterium
CCCGGAGGCTATATTGCCTATGTTTTTTATGGATATGATTTATGGTCCAGTAATAAGGTGCATTTGTACCGTTTGGATGAAAACGGCGATATGGTATGGCAACAATTATACGGCCAAAGCGATTCATCAATGATCGGAGCCGACGGGAACGATATGAAAGTAACTCAGGATTTCCATTTTCTGATCAGCGGATTTTGCTATTATCCTGATTCGGGATCCGCAGGTACAAAATATTTGCGTCCAATGATTATAAAAGTGGACAGCCTGGGAAATGCGGAATGGGAACTCCCCTGGAGCTATGTGGCCGGTGAAAATTTTCATGGCATGGCGGAAAGGTCAGTGCAGGATGACAAGAAAACCTTGTACACCTGCGGACGCCACATTGAATCCTCCGCCACACCTCCCGGTGACAGGCCAACTATGTTGAAAACCGATTCCAGCGGAAATGAACTGGCATATTTTGACCTGATTCCTGATACCTGGCAAGCCAATTTCTTTAATATAAACTGGTTCCAGGATTCCACCCTTGAAATCGACGGAGGATGGATCTACACACCAGGAGGGGCAGGGCAGATAGGTGTGCTGAAGGTTGACAGGAATGGGAATCTCCTTGATTCTGTAAACCTGATGTCAACTGTTTATTGTTTTTCCGATGCTATTGTCGATACGGACAATAAAGTTTTCCTGGTCCAGCCTCTTTACGAAAACAACCAGTGGAATACCTATGCATGGAAGCTCAACTCCGATCTGGAGTACGACACGCTGTACACCCGGCCGATGGTTTACGACAGCCTGTGCCCCTATCCGATTGTTTCCGATACCATTCCGTTGGATTGCGAAGTGGTGGGATTGAACGAGCCGTTCACGGATCCCGAAACCGGCCGTCTGAAGGCCTATCCGAATCCTGCCGGCGATATACTTCACCTGGTAATCCCCGAAAAGCTGAAAGCGGAATCATCGAATCCTGCATTCTCTGTAACAACCATTTTTCACCAATGGAGATCAGCCGCGGTGGAGGTATATGATCTTTTCGGCCGTAGGGTGTATGAAAAGGAGATCACGCCGGGCGACAGGGAATTGAGTATCGTAGTAGCCTCCTGGCACGCGGGAATGTATATAGTGAGACTGGTCTATCAGGGAAGGACAGTGGGGAGTGAGAAGGTGGTGGTAGAGTGAATTTACCCCTTCCCGGCCTTCAGCCCCCAACCCCGGCCTTGTCAAACAATTTCCTGTTATCTCCCGACCGTATAATCGAATCGGTTCGGTCATCAGGATGAGACTTATTAATTGATAAATACTGCTTTTTAGATCTGATCTTAGAAAAGGTCAGATGCTTTACTCCTGATAACAACATGTGTATAATATTTATACACATGTAAATAAAGTGTCTAAAAATTAGACATATAATGTTTATGTAAGGATAGTATTATATTGATATTCTATCAGATACATATCTGGCATGTCCTTTGTTTGAATTAGCAACAAAAAATCTAAAGCCATGAAATCAAATTCCATCCTTCCACATTTCTTTTTTATATTTTTATTTGCTTTTTCATGCTTTAGTTCAGAAGCACAGGTGAAAATGAATTACTATGACCTTATTGAGGAGGCAGATTCATTTTATTCTGTGAATCCTTCTTATGCAGAGCAACATGAGGGTGATTATAATCACTATCTGAGATGGAAGGAATTCTGGCGAAACCGGGTCTATGGAGTAGATTCGGCTAACAACGGGAATCTTGATCTCTGCCTAGAGAAATTCGAACAGTATATCTCCGGAATAGAATATTACCAGAGGTCCACATCCATTGCCTCGAACTGGACCCTCCTGGGTCCGGTAAATGTCACGAGGCAGGTCAACGGGTTGGTGTCGTGTTTATGGGTGGATACCATCAACGACCCTACTCTGAATACCATCTATTTGGGAACCAATGCATCAGGAATCTGGAAAACCACTGATGGAGGATCACATTGGATAAATATCACTGATAATCTCGATATTCCTAATCTTGGAATCATGGATATTCAGGGAGATCCCTCCGACGGCAGCATCCTTTACGCTGCAACAGGCGGTAACGGACTGGAAAGGTTTCTTCTTCCGGGATACAGTTTTGGAATTTTAAAATCAACAAATTACGGAGCCTCCTGGAATATTATTAAACCCGAGACAGCCAGCAAATTTCATTTAATATCAAAACTTTTCATCGATCCGTCAAATACGCAGAGAATATATGCACTGATTGATTCATTGGTATTCAGGTCGCAGGATGGCGGAAATACCTGGAGCGTTATCTTTAATGAGATGAAATTCAGAGGGGGTGTGGATATCATGACATTGAGGGATATTGAGATGAAACCGGGGGATCCAAA
>CAYWHQ010000498.1:0-2364 GCA_964457665.1 uncultured Prolixibacteraceae bacterium
TGTGGGTTGGGTCCCCCGGTTCTGTACCCGCAGATAGATGTAATTATCCTGCCCGATCTCAACAACCTCGGACAGCGTATCGTTATTTTGCGCCGCAGGTGTTCCGAGGGTTGCATCCGGGTCTAAGAGCTTCTGGCGGTAGACGATAATATCGGGACTACAGCTGATGCCGCCGTTTATTAACGGTTCTCGGCCATGATCTTGCAGATTGTCGCGCAAGTATAGGTCGTGGGCCGGAAGGCCGAGGAATAAGTATTTTCCATAGGTTGCAGGAGAATCAGAAGAGACAGGGGTATCCCCTCCTGTCACACATGCTTTGGCATAAGTGAAGCCTTCCGTTGCCGAGATCCTTCCGTCATTATTGCTATCGGCCACCTGGAGCAACCCGGTGCCGTCTGGGTATTGGCCTGCCATTGAAGCGATCCAGTCTTCGGCGAATGGGTCAAAATTCGTTCCTCCGTCAGAATAATCACTTGGCTTTACCGCGGCTGCAACATGGGTCCAGTTTGCCGGACTGTTGTTGATAATGGGATCGACGAATCCTCCTGACCGGCATTGTTCCATCATGACAATCAGGTTTTCAAACTGTGGAAGGACGCCAAGGTCGGTGATGAAATCATTGACATAGTAAGCGACCCATCCGTTTACACCGTATGTACACATACAGTAATCTGTTACTCCGTCCCCGGGACCGGCGCCGTGATCGTTAGTGTGGATGAATAGGAGATCTTCTGGCTTGATAACGGCGGATATGGTGTTGAACGCCGTCTGGAAACCAGCCCGTGTCCCTGCACCGGTTACATTCAACCGGTATGCCGTATTGTCGCCGGGCCAGTTTCCAATCGGATGAGGCGTGCCATTATAATTCAGGGTTCCATCATAATTCAGGACATGGATATTGCCTGATTTGAAATCATATACATCGATGAGTGTCCTGTAGAGGAATTCGAGATCGTTTGTATGCCGATTGTTTGCATTTCCGGCATAGAGGATTGCATAACGCTCTCCTGGTGCGTTACTGAGTACATTTTTTATCTTAGGATACCGTTTCTTTGCTCCGGCACGGAGTTTTTGTGTGTCAGGCAGTTTCATGGGTGTGTGAAATGCTGCTTCCGGTTTCCAGCCGTAAAAGCCAAGGGAATGTGGCGGAAAAGATGCTTTTACTTTCTTATACATTTTCGCCGTCTGCGGATCGTATAAATGGTATTCGCAAGGATGGGCCCAGTTGCAATTTGGAGCAAGGTCAGCAAAGATCAGCACTGTTTCATGTTCCATCGCTATAGAGAATTCAGGTGTGATATGTATCATTTGTCCAGCTGAAATTATTTCATCATAGAGATGAAGGTTGGTAACTTTTTCTCTTTTCAATTGACGAAAGTGTTGTAATGCATTCGTTTGAATCTGTAACCGGATTTTTTCATTCAGTTTCATTTTTATCTCCTTTCTTTATCGGAGGAATCTTTCCGAAAAACAGAATAATTACATAATTTTCGTCCGGTGCGCCAAAGAATGGCGGGAACGATGCTTTCATCAGCTGTGTCTTTTTCGCGGTGCTGTCAATGAAGATATACAGGCAGGGATGGGCCCAGTTTGAAGTCGGGGCTTGATCAATGAAAACAACCGTTCCTTTATATGGCATCAGAAAAGTCTGAGGTCCAGCCTTGATGGGAGTGCCTTCCGGAAGAACTATCTTGTTCCAGTAGATAATGGATCGTCCTATTTGCTCTGGTGTAAGGAGCCTACGAACTAACTCCAATATTTCATTGTTGCCTATGTCCATTGTTTACTCAGACCCGATTCATTACAGAAACTAAAATCTGTAACTGGTTAGCCTTCTCTTAAGTAACTTAACGCCAAGGGTTTATTTTATTTGTTTCAAATTACAGCAGCCAATGTACTGATAACCTCTGTGAACCACCCGGTGCGGAGCCGCATGTCGCGTGGTGTGGGGAGAAAGAGAAAATCTCTCCCGATTTATGCGTCGCCCTCGGACTGAAGCTCAAACAGTTTTTTAGACAGTGTACGCGACCTAGCACCTCCGTGCATCGTAATCGCTTTGACTCTTCTTAGGATTTCATCTGCCTCGGCGTCATACTCCGAATCTTTAATCTTCTTTATCGTATCGCTTATACGCCTCAGGGCCTGCAATGCTTTGTTGTCTTGACCCTTCGCGGGTAACGATTGTTCGGCGATTTCAATCAGCAGGTCTGTGATGATTCCGAGTTGCTTGCCATAAGAGGCAACTTTGAACGCCTTCTCTTCAATACTTGGGTTACCAGAATCGGGCACCACCGATCCTGAGAAGAGGCTTGCGACAGGTTCAATGTCCTGTTTGACGTTCCCGCTCAATGGGAACTCTATGTG
>CAYWHQ010000499.1:0-2364 GCA_964457665.1 uncultured Prolixibacteraceae bacterium
GAGCTTATCGAGGGTGGTTTTCACATCCTCTTCCATTCCTTCCTGGTAGCGGCCTCCCAGGACCTCCGACAGGAATTTCTCTGTTTCGGCGTACATGGCCTTTTTATTGAGCGGCTTCATAAAGCCGTGTCCTTCATCCGGGGCAAGAAGGTAATCAACCTTTTTTCCCTTTTCCCGCAGGGCAATCACGATCTGGTCGGCCTCGGCTTTCTTGACCCTCGGGTCGTTGGCTCCCTGGATGATCAGCAGGGGGCGGTTGATTTTGTCGGCACTGAAGAGCGGACTGGCAGCGCGAATGGCTGCTTTACCCTCCTCCGTATTGGGGTCGCCGACCATTCCGTAGAGGAAAGCCCTGGCGGGTTCCCAGTAGGCAGGGATGGATTCGAGCAGGGTAAAGATGTTGCTGGGACCGACGATGTCGACACCACAGGCATACACATCCGGAGTGAATGCCAAACCGGCAAGTGTAGCATAACCCCCGTAACTGCCGCCCATGATGGCCACTTTGTTCTTATCGGCAATACCCTTTTCGATAAGGTATTTCACGCCCCAGGTGATGTCGTCCTGCATCAGTTTTCCCCATTGCATGTCGCCGGCATTCATGAATTTCTTCCCATATCCGCCGCTCGCCCTGAAATTGGGTTGAAGGACGGCATAGCCACGGTTGGCAAGGAACTGGACCTCGGCGTTATATCCCCAATAGTCGCGCGGTCCTTTGGGCCCGCCGTGTACCAGGACGATCACAGGAAGGTTTTTCCCTTCAACGCCCACCGGCATGGTCAGGTAGGCCGGAATCTCAAGGCCGTCGCTGCTTTTAAAAGATACCGGTGTCATCGCGGCCAGATGCTGCTCCACTGCCTTGAGGGCGGGCCGCGGCGTGTACTGGTGAATGAGTTTTTTCGATTTGACATCAAAAAAATGAACTTCGGCTGCATATTTATCCCCGCTGACGGCAATGAGCAGTTTGGAATAATCTTTCGTAGTACTTTGCAGGTAAACCTCGCGGCCAGGAAATTGGGATTCCAGGTATTCATAGACCGACTTCCATTTTTTGTCTTTCCAGTAGTATTCGGTTTTGTCGAGGGTGTAATTCGTAGAGATGATCTTCCGGGTGTTATCGTCGAGCATCAGACCGCCGAAATCGACCTTTTTGTTGGGATCGCTTTCCAGCATCTTCATTTTCCCGGTTTTCGGATCCATTAAGAACAGTGTCGACAAATCAAGATCACCCTTGTTCGTTACCAGGTAACATTGTGAATTGTCTTCGTTCCATCCTGCAATATAGGCCTGTTCGGTGACGGAGAATTCGTAGACAGGGGTCAGTTTATTCCCTTCATCGATCCGGAACATGGTCGTGTTGCCCTTTTCATCAGTTTTGCTCAGGATGCGCATTTTCTCATCCCAGTCGAAATCATACCCGGTTATGCGGTCTTTGTTTTCAAACAGTTTTGTCAGTTTGCCCGATTCGATCTGCAGTTCATAAAGATCGTGCCAGGCAGCATCCCGGTCGTTGAGCCCCACGTACAGAATGTTAGGATCTTTCTTGCTTACCATGAAGATCTGGGCTGCAACATCTTTTAAAGGGGTGAGATTTTTCGATTCGGGGACCCCGCCTTCGGCCGCACCGGCCCTGGGATCCACCGCAAAAATGTTCATATTTTCATCACCGTCTTTATCCTTGACGTACAAAATGTATTTGCTGTCTCTGGTCCAGAAATAACCGTAAAACGGGCGGGTGCTGTTGGTAAGGGGGCGGGCCTTTTCAAAGGGTTCGTCGAAGGATTTCACCCAGAGGTTCATGATTCCGTTGTACTGTTTCATGAACGAGATGAACTTTCCGTCGGGGCTCAGCTGGCCTCCGGAGATTTCTGGGTTACCAAAAAAGAGATCACGGTCGAGCAGCGGTGGCTGCTGGGCCGATACTGAGGTGGCAAGGGTCATAACAATCATGGCCAGAAAAAGATTTCGTATCATACACAAGGGGTTAAAAAATTGGTTTAAGGCATTTGACTGCAATATTACGCAGAAGTTACATCAAAGTTCACTATTTTTTGACCTTTTCAGTATTGAACACCCCCTTTTGATAAAATAAAAACCGCAGATTATCACAAGATGTTAGTGATAATCTGCGGGCAAGAATGGAGCATTATTTATTTGGGCATCGATACTGCATCGGTAACATGGATCACACCATTTGAACCCTTCAGGTCGGCGGTGATCACCGTTGCTTTACCACCTTTGGCATCTGTAAGGACAACCTTACCATTCTCAATTGAAGCTTTCAGCTCCTGGCCGTTGACGGTTTTCAGCATCGCGGTGCCGTTGCCTTTCTTTATCATTCCCGTAAGGGTAGCAGCATCAACG
>CAYWHQ010000500.1:0-677 GCA_964457665.1 uncultured Prolixibacteraceae bacterium
TTTGAGGGAATTCCCTACACCATGTCAGGAGCCCAGGGCTTCTTTCAGAGACGAGAAATCCAGGATCTCAACGCATACCTGTTGAGTGCCGCCAATCCCCGCGACGAAATTGCCTTCGAACGCATTCTCAATGTCCCCAGGCGCGGTATCGGTCCCGGTGCGGTGAAAAAGATCCTCCTCTGCAAAGAAAGTGGCATCTCCCTCCAGGAGGCTTCCTGGAAATGCATCAAGAACCGCATGCTGCCGCCCAGGACTGCAGCCGCTCTCGAAAAGCTTTTGCGGTTTCTGGCCACCCTGGCCTCGGAGAAGCCCGCAATCGCCATCACGAGAGTGCTCAGCGAGATGCAGTATGAAGATCACCTGCAGGCCACCGCCGAGAATCTCGAGGACTTCGAGAGTCGCCTCGAGAATATCAGCGAAATGGTGTTTGACGCCTCCCGGAAGAGCTCACTCGACGAGTACCTCGAGGACGCAGCGCTCTTGAGAGAAGATCAGGATCTATCGGACGCCAGAACCGGGGTCCGGCTCTCCACCATCCATGCTGCCAAGGGGCTGGAATTCAAAGCTGTCTTTGTCGTGGCTCTCGAAGAGGGCATCCTGCCCCACAGCAGGTCGATCACTTCGGCTCGAGACGCGGAGACAAAGGCTTTCGACGGGGGCGTCGAGGAAGAACGGAG
>CAYWHQ010000500.1:687-2360 GCA_964457665.1 uncultured Prolixibacteraceae bacterium
TCCTGTATGTGGCAATGACCCGGGCCTCCGATCACTTGCATCTGACCAGATCAGAGTTTCGGCGGGACGAGTACATGGAACCCAGCCGGTTCTTGCAGGAACTCCCGGAGGCCACGCTTGACCAGTCGGACTCGGAGTGACGCTGGGTTAGTCGGCGTTTCCCGAGATCAGCAAATTGTCGAAATAGTCGACGGTCTTGCGCAATCCCTCATCGAGGGGCACACGGGGCTCCCAGTTGAGTACTTCCTTGGCCAGGGAGATATCCGGCCGACGCATGATAGGGTCATCGGAAGGAAGAGGCATATGAATGATTTCCGACTGTGAACCGGTCATGCTCAGCACCTTTTCGGCCAGTTCCAGGATCGTAAATTCGCCCGGATTGCCAAGATTGACCGGGCCCGTGAACTTGTCGTCGGTTGCCATCAACCGCAGAAAACCTTCCACCAGATCATCCACGTAGCAGAACGAACGGGTCTGGCTGCCATCGCCGTAGATGGTGATGGGCTTGCCGCTGAGCGCCTGCACGATAAAATTCGACACGACACGGCCATCATTGGGATGCATCCGGGGACCGTAGGTGTTGAAGATGCGGGCAACTTTGATCTTCAGGGCGTGCTGGCGGTGATAATCGAAGAAGAGCGTTTCAGCGCACCGCTTGCCTTCGTCGTAACACGAACGGCGACCAATGGGATTGACGTGAACCCAGTAGCTTTCCGACTGAGGATGGACCTTGGGATCACCGTAGACTTCCGAGGTCGAAGCCTGCATGATCTTTGCGTTGAGCCTTTTGGCCATGCCGAGCACATTGATCGACCCATGAACATTCACTTTGGTCGTTTGGACCGGATCATTCTGATAGTGGACGGGAGAGGCCGGGCCGGCCAGGTTGAAGATTTCGTCAACCTCAATATAGAGGGGATAGGTGATGTCATGGCGGTGGATTTCGAAGTAGGGATTGTCCAACAGGTGAATGATGTTTCTTTTACTCCCCGTGTAGAAATTATCGATACACAGGACATCATAGCCCTCACTCAGGAGCCTTTCACAGAGGTGAGAACCCAAAAAACCGGCACCACCCGTTACCGCACAACGTTTACGAAGATGCATGAACACTCCTTTCCCATTCGCCGCAGAGGATCATTTTGCCGTCCCGTCGATAGGACGCTCACCTCACCCCGCTCGCCACTATTGTCTGATTCCGCAATCACGGCATGACAATCTAGTTTATTTCGTTGTTTTTGACAATCCCTAACTCACAGGCGAGCGCCCTTGCGCTTCTCCGTTGCCGCTCCCGAGCCGACTTCACCCCGCAGTGAACATCGGCACTCTTCTTGCAAAATGCTCGATACCTGAAGGCGCATCATTTGCCCTTTCACTTCGTGGAAGGACGTGTTAAGATGCCGGCGTTCGCGCAACGGACTATTAAGCGGGCCCAGTCAGGCAACAATGTTGGCCGGCATTTGCGGCGCGCTCCAAGCTGATAGAATGAAAATTAGATACGGTTTTGTCGCAGCAGAGGTGGATGGTGAAGACCCGATTTTCAGGATCTTGGGGGAGATCTCCTTCATCCTCATGGTGGAATGCTGATGTTGACGAGAGGATTTCAGAGCATGCGGTGGCGGTTGCTTTTGGTGATTCTGGTTTCGCTTCTGTGGTTGATGGCACCCCCCCTG
>CAYWHQ010000501.1:0-2352 GCA_964457665.1 uncultured Prolixibacteraceae bacterium
ATCTCTCCGTTGTATGCGTACTCAGGGTTCAGATCGGGATTGGGTACTACGACTGTTCCGGGTTGTGAATCGAAAATCTTTCCCATATCATCCACATTGGGGGCCCTGAATCCGGTGGAGAGATTCAATACCAGAGACCATTGTTTCGCCGGATGATACACCAGACCGACATTACCCGTCAATGCTCCATCTCCCAGCTTCGCTTCCGAAAAGGGCAATGGATAAAAGGGAAGATTGCCGGAAAAGTCAGCATTCAGCGTAAAATAGTTGTACCTGGCGCCTGCCTGAACAAGGAATTTTGGGGTAATCCTGAACATGTAACTCAGGTAAGCGGCATAGGAAGCCCATGTGGACATGGGATACCTTGATGGTCCTGCCGAAACATTCCCGTTGGAGATATCCTCATCCGTCCCGGTTGATTGCACATCATTCCATACCCATTCCAGCCCGTAAAAAAAGGTATGTCTCTTCCCGATGGTTTTAAGGAAGTCGGCGTTGGCCGAGAGGGCATTGACCTTCTCTGCGCGCCGGTAACGAATTGTTTTACCGAAATCGCGGTCGATTCTGCTTTCACCGAAAAACTGCCATGCCAGCCGCAGGGTCATGTTATCATACAGGATGTTGGATGAGCTATTCAGGATAGTAAGGTTATTCATCATCCATTCCTGAGGACCATAATACCACTCAGCGCTGCGGGGTAAACCATTTTTGGTTCTGATCAGCCGGTCGTAGCGGGAGTAATCCGATGTGGTGGAATAATGAAACCCATAACGGAACTCCCATTTATCATTCGGTTTGAAACTGACTTTCTGCATCAGATTGATCTGAGCGTATCCCGCAGGCTTCTGTCGAAGCGGGTTATCGTTGGTGACTACCACGTCGGTACTGTCGATGCGTTCCACGTACCATGGGCGGAGATAATCGTCGGGTCCGTAACGGCCCATGACAAGGTCACCATAATTATTGGAGGAGAAACTGGTAATAAAGGCCCACTTTCTCCAGCCGACGTTGAGATCGAAATGGCCAGTGATCTCATTATTGGAGGTGGAGTAGCGGGCCAGGGCATGGCCTGTTACCAACGGCTTATCTGTAAGAGAATAATTGGGTGTAAGCGTAGTGAAACTCATCACACCACCGATGGCATCACTTCCGTATATCAATGAAACCGGTCCGAATATGACCTCCGTGTTTTCGAAGGAAAACGGATCCAGGGAGATGACATTCTGCAGGTTGCCACTGCGGAATATCGCGGTGTTCATACGGATTCCGTCGACGACCAGCAGAACGCGGTTGGTTGCAAAACCGCGGATCATCGGGCTTCCCCCCCCCTGCTGGCTTTTCTGAATAAACACTTCCCCGGATGCATTAAGAAGGTCAGCAGCGGTTTGCGGATTTTCAAGCGCCACCTCACGGGGCGATATTCCCAGCACCCTGGAGGGGATTTCCCTCATATCCTGATTCCACCGGGTGGCAGAGATAACAACCTGATCGAGGTTGATGGCATCGCGCGACATCCGGACTGATAAACCGCCTTTCTCCAGGTCGGCATAGCTTGTGGAAATGGTCCGGTAACCCATCAGCCGGATTTCCATAACCGCAGCTCCACGGAAAGACCTGATTTCGGCCTGACCGTCGGCATTAGTGATGGCGAAGGCTCTGGGGTTATCACTCACCAGGGTGACAAGCTCAAGGGGCTGACCGGATTCCTTGTCGGCAATCGTGACGATCTGCCCAAACAACAATGGTCTGCATAATATCATAACACAGAACAACCATAATATCCTGCTCATAAAAAGATAATTAAAGACTACATAAAATAAGTAAATCGGGATGTTCCAGCGTTCCGGTCAGAATGACATGGTGGAACGCTGTGACTCAGGTGGTTCTGGGGGGCGGTATTGCCGGGCGGGGTTCAGGGAGAGAAAGCAAAAACAGATAAAAAAATCCTGGATCAGCATTGATGGCAGAATACATGGGACGCCAGGCGAAATGGTTATCCAGGAAGAGATTTTTAAAAAGAGCGGAGATTCGCTGCTGGGCTTCCCGGTTGAGGGGATGATTTCCGAGGGCATCGCTTACCATCCGCTTCAAGTGACGGTTCATTTCCGATTCCCGGTGGTCATGGATACACCAGTAATGCACAAGGCCATCCTTTAATAAGGATTCGGCCACATCATACATCTGACCCTTGAATTCAAATTCATCATCTCTTTCCCACCTGAGCAGTGCATGGGCCTGGTCAGGGGTGAAGATAAAATGAATGAGATCATTCCTGTCCAAACCAACCGCGATACTTTGCCTGATCTCCCTCCTGAGATTCTGTTTCTGTAGAAAGTACCAGCTGTAGCTGAT
>CAYWHQ010000502.1:0-2349 GCA_964457665.1 uncultured Prolixibacteraceae bacterium
CGTCTGATGGACATCGGTTGTTACCGTGGTATCAGGCACCGGCTTGGTTTACCTGTCAGGGGGCAGAGCACCAAAAACAATGCCCGAACAAGGAAAGGCCGTAAAAAAACAGTTGCCAACAAGAAGAAGGCAACGAAGGGTTAATGATTTTTCACCTTATCATCCTATCGGAGTAATAATATTATGGCAAAAACTGAAAAAAGTTCTAAAAAGCGAGTTGTCAAGGTAGATGCGATTGGGAAAGCGTACATCAATGCATCGTTCAATAACATCATTGTTACCCTGACAAACAACAACGGTCATGTGATCTCCTGGTCATCGGCCGGAAAAATGGGATTCAAAGGATCCAAGAAAAACACTCCATATGCTGCACAGATGGCATCGCAGGATGCATCCAAGGTAGCGTATGATCTTGGATTACGAAAGGTAAAGGTGTATGTGAAGGGTCCGGGTGCCGGCAGGGAATCAGCCATCAGAACCTTACATACTGCAGGTATCGAGGTTACCGAGATTGTTGATATCACTCCTCTGCCGCACAATGGCTGCCGGCCACCCAAACGTCGTCGTGTATAATATATAATGAGGATGCTTGTTTTCCGCATCCGTAATTAAATTCAAGAAAATGGCAAGATACATTGGTCCCAAAACAAAGATTGCAAGGAAATTCCGGGATTCTATCTATGGTCCCGACAAGTATTACGAGAAAAAGAATTATCCTCCGGGGATGCACGGGCAAACAAGAAGAAGATCGAAAGCTTCCGAGTATGGCATTCAGCTGATGGAGAAACAGAAGGCTAAATATACCTATGGTATTCTGGAAAGACAGTTTAAGAACATTTTTCTCAAAGCTTCACGCAAGGGTGGTATTACAGGTACAGTATTGCTGCAGCTGATTGAGTCGAGGCTTGATAACGTTGTGTTCAGGATGGGCATCGCACCTACCCGCAGTGGGGCCCGTCAGCTGATCGGTCACCGGCATATCACAGTGAACGGAAAAGTGGTAAACATTCCTTCCTTTGAGCTAAAGCCGGGCGACATCGTTGCCGTGAGAGAAAGATCAAAATCGCTGGAGGTCATAACCAGCGCGCTTACTTCACGCTCCAATGCCTATCCGTGGCTGGAATGGGATCAGAACCTGATGACCGGAAAGTTCATGAGTTATCCGGAGCGGGATCAGATTCCAGAAAACATCCGGGAACAGCTGATCGTCGAATTGTATTCCAAGTAATCTAAAAACAGATATTATGGCCTTATTACCATTCCAGAAGCCCGATAAGGTAATCATGGTTGAAGCCGATGATTGCCGTGGTGTTTTTGAATTCCGACCGCTTGAACCCGGTTTCGGGGTTACCATTGGTAACTCCCTTCGCAGAATTCTTCTTTCATCTCTGGAAGGTTTTGCAATAACTTCCATCAAAATTGAAGGTGTCGAGCAGGAGTTTTCAACGATCAAAGGGGTGATCGAGGATGTTACGGAGATCATCCTGAATCTGAAACAGATCCGGTTTAAACGTCTTATTGAGACTGAAAATTCGGAAAAAGTCACCGTGATAATCGCCCAGCAGAAAGAGTTTAAGGCCGGTGATATCAACAAATTCCTTTCGGTATTCCAGGTGCTTAATCCTGAGCTTGTGATATGCCGCATGGAACCAGGTGTAAAGCTAACCATGGAGATATCGGTGGATAAGGGACGGGGATATGTTTCCGGTGATGAGAATAAGACCCTGACTACCTCACTGGGACGCATTGCCATCGACTCGATCCACACACCCATCAAGAATGTGAAATATCTGATCGAAAATTTCAGGGTCGAGCAGAAAACGGATTACGAAAAGCTCATCCTTGAGATAATGACCGATGGTTCAATCCATCCAAAAAATGCGCTGAAAGAGGCGGCCAAGATTCTCATCCATCATTTCATGCTTTTTTCTGATGAGAAGATTACCCTTGATGCTGCTGAGAAGACTGTCAACGAGGAGTTCGACGAGACCTCCCTGCATATCCGTCAGCTTCTAAAAACAAAACTCGTCGACATGGACCTCTCCGTACGTGCGCTCAATTGCCTCAAGGCTGCTGATGTGGAGACACTTGGGGATCTGGTCGCATTCAATAAAAATGATCTCCTGAAATTCAGGAATTTTGGTAAAAAATCATTGACCGAACTGGAAGAACTTGTGAAGGCCAAGGGGCTGGAGTTCGGAATGAACACCGCAAAATACAAACTTGATAAGGATTAATTGCGATGAGACATCAGAAGAAAATCAATCACCTGGGCAGGACCAGCACGCACCGGAAGGCAATGCTCTCCAACATGGCTTCCTCGCTCATTATGCATAAGCGAATTTCAAC
>CAYWHQ010000503.1:0-2348 GCA_964457665.1 uncultured Prolixibacteraceae bacterium
AGGGCGAATGCCGTCAGAAATCCTGTGATGGCAGGAGGGATCCCGAATGTCTCAAAGTAATGACGGAGGATATTGTTGATGAGGGAGATCTCCTCAGGCCCCGTCGGTATCAACGGGAAAAACATCAGGGTCCAGAAAACATGGCCCCTGATGTCGGAAATATTTTGATAATAGGTAAAGAGGTTGGTCAGAAAACTTAGACCGGTTATGATGAATGGAACTATGCTGCGGCGGATCTCGCTGTATCTTTTCTGTCTGTAAAGGATGATCACCAGGGTGATGCTGCCTGCGGTAACCGGAAAGATGACAGGGAAAGAGAACCAGACCAGCAGGGCGCTGGTCAGCATGGTAATCCATATATTTATCTTTCCCCGGATGGTACCGAAAAACAACCATACCGTCAGAAGCGCAAAGAAACCATCGGCCATGTATGGTTTAAGCATGTAGGAATAAAAAATCAGAAAGGGTATCATTGCCATAAATGCGGTTCCTGCGATCGGGAAGGGATCTGAAAAACGTTTTTTGAGGATCATATAAAAGAGGCCGATGGATCCCAGGCCGGTTAAAAGCGACCAGGCCCGCAGAACATATTCAGAGGGACCGAACAGGTAAACAAAGGTCTTGACGGTCAGCAGGAATCCCAGCGGGGCCCCCTGCATGAAATCCATGGGAAAGAACAAACCGGCATAATCACGTTGAACAACGGTGCTCGCAACATAAGCCTCGTCCACGAAAAGGGTTTTATTGTAAAGCCAGGCGACAATCCGTGCGGATATCCCGGTCAGGAGTAAGGCGGCCGACAGGAGAAGGAGAAACTGTTCGGTTCTTCTGAGAGAAAAGTTCACCAGTTAGATTTTTGTCGTACGTCTCCGGCCACCATTCCAGGATTTCCCACAACAATGGCATAGTCGGGAACATCCTTCGCCACTACCGCCCCTGGTGCGATCAGCGCACACTCGCCGATAGTAACTCCATGAAGAATGATGCAGTTCACCCCCAGAAAGGCATTTTTTTTGATCAGAACTGGTTTTTTTACCGTATCCGTTCCAATGATCTCCGCGATGCCGTCGGTCGGGTTGAAATGAGCCAGGATCTTGACACCCCGGGTAACATAAACACCTTCCTCGATGGTGACCAGTTCGGGGTAGAGGGTATCGATCACCACGTTGGGGGCAATGTAGGTTTTACAAGGTTTCAGGATCTTTACCCCGCGCCATTTATTGAGCAATGCGGGAAGGCACTGAGGCCATACCGTCACATAGGCAACAAAGGCCAGTGACGCTCTCCAGATGTATTTGATCTTCAGGTCGTACCTGATCCGCTTCATGGCTGGCTCTCCAGTATGGCCACCTGGCTGATCAGTCGTTTGATCTGGTCGTTCATGATACTGATCCGGGTTGTCAGGTAGAAAACGTATACCAGCAGGAATCCTATCAAAAAGATATAGATCACATGCCGTGCATCAATCAGCCCCAGCACCTGGTATGAAAACCACTGATAGAGGGGCTCCAGAAGCGGAACGGAAAGGAGAAAACACGACATGGACAGCCAGAGCAGCACATAACCGGGCTTCAGGTTATTTTTCCTGATGCTGTACAGAATGACCATAAGGAAGATCAGTCCGACTATAAAAGCAACCAGTTTTATTTTAAATCCCATTTTTTTTGATGTTTAAAACCAATCCGGAATAGTTAAGGGCACTCTTCAGGAAATATTTGATGGAAGTGAGGAAGTCATATTCCGATTTGCCGTGAACCCTTGGATTCATCACCACGGGGATCTCGGTGATTCGTGCGCCGTTCAGATAGCTCAGCAGCAGGAGCTGCATGGTGTCATAAAGTTCATGCGTATATTTTCTGGCAAAGAAACGGATCACCTTCCTGTTGTATGCGCGGAGCCCGGATGTGACATCGGTGACTTTCTGGTTCATCCTGCGTGAAAGAAGAAATGCAAACAAACGGATTACAAACCGCCGGAGCCTGTATGACTGGAAGCCCTCTTTCTGCAGAAAGCGTGAACCGATCACATAATCAGCCTTTCCGTCGAGAATCGGCCGGATAAGGGGAGCCAGGTCTTCAGGCCGGTGCTGGCCGTCGGAATCAAACTGGCAGAGCACATCATACCCGAATTGGTCGGCGTAGAGGAAATAGGTAGAGACTGTTCCCATTGAACTTCCGGAATTGATGCAATGGCTGACCACCCTGACCCCCTCCTGCCCGGCAATCTCTGCGGTAGCGTCGGAGGATCCGTTATCGATCACCACAAGGTCGTATTCCGGGCATACTGTTTTCAATCCGCGGAGGGTTTGTGCGATATTCTGCGCTTCGTTGTAGGCAATGACTGCCACC
>CAYWHQ010000504.1:0-2344 GCA_964457665.1 uncultured Prolixibacteraceae bacterium
GACCGATCTATACCAGGTTACCTTCGATTCCGGATTCCTGAAAACGGCCATGAATCTTACGGATACAGTCATGATCAGGTTTGCCGACAGCCGTACAGGTCTTTTTTATCTGAGCTTACGGGAAGAAAATTCGCTGATCGTAGCACCCATTGAGATCACTGACAATGTAATCCCTTCGGCCAATTCGCAAATGGCCCGAAATCTCTTCACACTCGGGTATCTTGCCGGCAGACAGGATTATATCTCAAAAGCGGAGGAGATGCTTGTAAAAATGTCTGGTCATGTTATTCGCTATCCCTGGCATTATGCCAACTGGATTGCGCTGATGGCCGACGTGATCAATCCCCCGGCGATCGTGAAGATTTCAGGACCCGATAGCAGAACATGGCTGAAAGAAATAGTTTCGGGACCATACAGCCATGTCCTGTGGTCGGGAGATACTGAAAGCACAGCCGTTACGACAGCCATCGTTTGCCGGGATAAAAGCTGCTCGGCGCCGGTTGATTCTTTAGCGCAACTGATTGGATTATTAATGTAAATTTGGCCTGAAAAACCTTATCTATGGAAAAGAACAAAGCGATCGAAATTCTGAAAATGGCAATCCTGATGGAAAAACGCGGATATGCCTTTTATACCAAAGTTGCTGAAAATACACCTGATCCGGAAATCCGGCATATTTTTCTGGTGATGGCTGAGGAGGAAACAAAGCATGTTAAGTTTCTTTCCGATCAATTTATTCATTATGACCAGAACCATACCTTCTCCAGGGTTGATTTTCCGGATCTTGAAAATGAGGATTTCGCAAAACTGATCCTCACGGAGGAGATGAAGCAGAAAATTTCTGCAGCCGGATTCGAAGCGGCCGCCATATCTGCGGCTATTGATTTTGAGAAACGGGCGATAGAGGTTTATTCGAGACAGGCACAGGAAGCGACCGATCCCAACGAAAAAGGATTATACCAGTGGTTGGCTGACTGGGAAAAGGGACATCTTCGGATCCTTAGTGAAATGGATGATCAGCTCAAAGAAAAAATCTGGAACGATAATCAGTTCTGGCCATTCTAAAAACCTGTACGCATTGCATCGACGGGGTCTAGTTTTGAAGCAGACCATGCTGGAACTATACCTGAAATAAGACCGATCAGGGCCGATACACCGATACCCAGCAGGATATTTCCCTCTGTCAGGATCAGCTGGAAAGAGGTAGTATTAGAGATGATCAGCGTCAGGATAAGGATGATCAGTAATCCGAGAATTCCCCCGATCACCGAGAGAAAGACAGCTTCGAAGAGAAACTGAAACATGATGAAATAATTCTTTGCGCCCAGTGCCTTCTGGATCCCGATGATAGAGGTGCGCTCCCTTACGCTGACGAACATAATATTTGCGATCCCAAAGCCGCCTACCAGAAGTGAAAATCCTCCGATGATCCATCCAACGGTTGCGATTACACTGAAAAGACTGTCGAATCCTTTTGTTATAATATCAGTTTCATTAATAGCAAAGTTATCTTCTGCCGTTGGTTTAAGCTTCCGGATCGATCGCATGATACCGGTAAGTTCATCTTTAAGCTCTTCATTTGAAACCATCGGTCTGGCCTTGACTACGATCATAGTGCCCAACTCATCAAGGTTGACCAGGGTCTTGAAATGGTTCACAGGCATAAAGACCACTTTATCGTTGGAATTGCCAAAGAAATCCTCTCCCTCTTTTTTAATGACGGCTATAACTTCCAGATTCCTGCCGAATACTTTGATCTTTTTTCCCAGCGGGTCTTCCCCCGGAAAAAGGTTGGATGCTACATCAGCACCAATAATTAAGATCGGGCGGCCACCGGCACTTTCCAGAGGTGAAAAATACCTTCCGGAGAAAAGCTCGAAATCCCATACCTTGTTGAAGTCATGGGAAACTCCTGTCACTGTAATATTGTCTATGTAATTTCCCTGCCGTTTAATGGTTTTATTGGTTTGAGACATGAAGGCTACTGCATCGAAAAGGGCACTGCGTTTTTCAATTTCGCGCATATCTTCGAGCGTAGGTTCAGGGCGTTGAAAGTATTTCCACCAGGGATAATTTCCTCCCATCGACCAGGGCCATTTCTGAATATACAGTACATTGCTTCCTAGCGATGCAATGCTTTTTCGGATGGCATGTTCCATGGAATCAAAGACCGTGAACACTGAAATGACACAAAAAATGCCGATGGTGATGCCTAAAAGAGAAAGAAATGTCCTTACTTTATTTACAACAATGGCCTGGAAAGCAAAGATCAGGCTTTCCCTGATTAACCGGAGTATCAGTATCATGAAGCTGTTATTACATCAAGATTGCCATAAAGGTACTA
>CAYWHQ010000505.1:0-2338 GCA_964457665.1 uncultured Prolixibacteraceae bacterium
TGATTGTTCATCAGCAGGTTGGAATTGCAAGGTAACCCAGAACACAGAACCTTTGTTTTTTTCGCTTTTCAACCCAATTCGGCCATTCAATAGTTGAGTAAGCTGTCGGGATATGGAGAGACCGAGTCCAGAACCCTCGTATCGCAATTCTCCGGAACTGTTAATCTGCGCGTAGTCCTGAAACAAAAGTACCTGATCTTCCGGCGACAATCCCACTCCGGTATCGGTAACGCGAAACAGAAGCAGCACATTGTTTTTCTCAACGCATGAAACATCTGTCAGATTTTCAGGGATGTATTCCCTGTGTTTGGCAAAGGAGCTGGCGTTAAGCGGGATTGATTCCACACTGATGGTCACACTTCCTTCCACCGTAAACTTGATGGCATTGTTGGTAAGGTTGATCAGAATCTGATTCAGTCGCACCGCATCACCCATTAAGCATGACGGTACTGCAGATTCAATACGTGAGTTGAGGGCGATGCCTTTTCCCTTGGCTTTGATGGATAGCATCTTTATCACATGCTGCAGCTGCTCCTGAATCAGGAAAGGTTTGTTTTCGAGCCGCAGCTGGCCGGATTCGATTTTTCCAAGGTCAAGAATATCATTAATGATCGCCAGAAGATTATGGCTGGATATATTGATTATCTCCAGGAGCTCGGATTGTTCAGGTGTCAGATCGGTCTGGCTGAGCAGGTTGTATATTCCGATAATGCTGTTCATGGGAGTCCGGATTTCATGGCTCATCTTCGCCAGGAACATCATTTTACCGCGGTTGCTTCTTTCAACCTCCTGTCGTGTAGTTTCCAGAAGTGATTCAAGTTCCCTTATTCTTTGTTCCAGCAGTGTTGTCTTTAGGTCGCCGTCCATCTCAGAATTTGTTCAATTGGTTTTTCATGATCGTGTAGAGTTCCTGTTGGTTGATCGGTTTGGATATATAATCGTCGAAACCTTCGGCTAGAAGTTTTTCTTTATCACCCACCATGGCATAAGCTGTTTGCGCAATAAAGGGAATTTTTCTGTACTCCTTCCACCTGTTCCTGATCTCCTGCATAAGTCGCACCCCATCCCAGGGAGGGGGAAGATTGATGTCAAACAGCATTATATCAAAAGGTTTGCCTTCGGCAACCCGTCTTTCCATGATCTGCATGGTCTCATCCCCGTTCATTGCGGCCACGACATTTCCAAGACTTTTGGTCATTTGTACGAGTACCATCTTGTTCATCAGGTCATCCTCCACGATGAAAATCTCAAGGTTCTGCAGGGTCCGGAAACGCCTCTCCCGCGAACTCCTTGCGGTATCAGTTTCATCCCCACGGGGAGGGCATGGCAGAATGATCGTAACAGTAGTACCTGTACCTCTTACTGATTCGATCCTTATGCTTCCGTTCATAAGATCGGTCAGCGACTTTGCAAGAGGCAACCCAAGGCCGGCGCCGCGTGCCTCTTTCGAGAAACCAGCAGATTCGTGCCGGAAAGGGTTGAAAATTTCCTGCTGAAATGCCGGATCAATCCCAACGCCTGTATCTTTTATCCGGATGGAAACCTCATTGGAATCAGGATGATGATCCGTGGAGACGTTGATAAAGCCCTTTTCCGTGTAATTTACGGCATTTTCTATCACGATGGAAAGGACTCTGGTAAGGCTTTTTTCATCAACCTGTGCCGGAGGTACTTCCCGGGGAATAAAATTAAGCTTAAGTCTTTTTTCGTTTGCCTTGAACAGAAACAACTGTACAGCACTGGCAATGACCGGATTGACAAGCATTGGCTTCAGGGTGATCCGATGCTCGTGCGATTCGATCTTACTGATGTCGATCAGGTTATTCAGAATGTTCAGCAGCCGGTCACCGCTTTCCGATATGGCCCGGGCATAATCAAACATCTCTTTATTCTCCAGAATGGAGATCTCTGCTTCCAGTAAACTGGAAAAGCCAATGATATTATTGAGAGGGGTTCTGATCTCCTGACTCAGGTTTGAGATGAAGGCGTTTTTCATATAGGTGGCGTCTTCAGATCTCTTTAATGCTCTTTTCAGTGAGAAATCCTTTTCGCTTTGTTCTGCAACACGTTCCTGGAGTTCGACGGTTCTATCGGCAATAAGTTTTTCAGCACGGATCCGGAATTCTTCTGTTTCGCGACGGGCCTCCTCAAGTTGCTGCCTGAGGTTTTCCAGTTCTTTGCTGATTTTTTCAGATTTTCCGGATAATCTGATATTGAGAAAGACGGATATTGCGGTCACAGCGACCAAAACAGCAATTATAATCAGAAAAAAAGCACTGCTCATTCTTCGATCTATTTGTATGCCAGAAAAAGATCCTCTTCCGGATTGATCGCAAAT
>CAYWHQ010000506.1:0-2332 GCA_964457665.1 uncultured Prolixibacteraceae bacterium
AGGATTCGTGGGTATTGAAGGTGGACAGCCTGGGCTGCGAAGCCCCCAACCAGTGCTGGGTGGGGCAGGATGAGATCTGGGTAAAGACTTTCACGCCGGAGAAGCCGTTTATTGTCTATCCCAACCCTGCCACCACCAAGTTAATCCTTGAGTTCCACATCAACCCGCTGGGGGCGGATCTGGAGCTTTACGGCCTCACCGGGCAGATGGTTTTACGTGGCCGGGTGCCAAGGGAAAGGGACCTGTTTGAGTGGGACATCGGAAGGCTTAACAGGGGAATGTATATCCTGAAGGTAAGCATGCCCGGCTGGAGGGCGGTTATGGAGAAGGTGGTGGTGGAGTGAACCTCACCCCCGGCCCCTCTCCTGAGATCAAACAATCCACCTCACCCCTGGCCCCTCTCCTGAAGGAGAGGGGAGAAGTCTTTTCCGCCAAAAGGGGGAGGCCTGGAGGGGGTTGCGGAGGGGATGAGTAGAAGTAGTAATGAGGGATCACCGCAATGTTGTGTAATGATTACCTTTGCATATGCAGCAAGCATTTTGATGGTAGGTATCTGTTAAAAAAGATCAGATTGTTGTTCCGGTCATGGAATTGAACCCGGGAGTTTATATTGTTGCTTTTATAGTGGATAAAAAGATAATTGATAAAGTGAAAATGACAGTCATTGATTGACTTATTCGTAACTAATCAGAGGTAAAAACTTTGGATTATTAACATGGTTTAGGCGTTATGAACAGGTTGATTTTCTTGGATTTTTTTGGTTTTTGAAAATCTCGGGCATACTAACAGAATATTTTTTACAAGTTGATAAATAAGCGATTACGTTCTTTGACATAATGGGATGGCGGGTGTAGTTTTGTACAAAACAATCTCGTGCCAACACCAGAAGAAATAATCATTGATGGCCAAAAGCAAATAATAGCTTTGCTGGTTGAGGAAAACAAACAGCTTAAGCAACGGGTTCAGGCCATGGAACAGCAACTGGCCCGGTATACTACCCGTAAGGACATTCATAATAGCTCGATTCCTCCTTCCCGCGATGAGAACCGACCAAAGCATACCAACAGCTTGCGTGAACCCTCGGGGAAGAAGCCTGGAGGCCAACCGGGACATGAAGGAATAACGCTTGAGATGACTGCCGAAGCGGATCAGATCATTGACCATAGGAGCAGCTTTTGTCCAGGCTGTGGTGGCGATGTGAGCCACATACCGGGGGAAGTTGCCGAAATCCGGCAGGTGATCGACATTCCGGTAATCAAACAGATTGTTACTGAGCACCGGGTTTACCAGTATCGTTACACTTGCGGTCATGTGTTCCAAAGTGAGTTCCCGCTGGATGCTCCCTGGAAAGTCAGCTATGGAAAGATGCTCGAGAGCCTTGTCGGATACTTCAGCGTGCGGCAGTACCTTCCCTTCAAAAGGCTGCAGGAACTGATGCGTGATGTGTTCGGGGTATCGATCAGCGAAGGGGGAATCCATTGCTTGCTCAACCGCTTGGCTGATCATGGAGTCACTGCCTACGAAATGATACGGCAGGAAGTCATGAACAGTCCGGTCATCGGAACCGATGAAACAGGAATGAATGTCAATGGGAAAAAGCATTGGTTCTGGACATGGCAGAGTAAACTGGCCACCTATATTGCGGCTTCGTCTAACCGGGGAATGGATACCATTGATGAGCATACCGTAAAAATCTCCGAAAACGCGGTGCTGGTTCATGATTGCTGGAAAGCTCATTTTCAGACGCCGATTGGAAAACATCAGTTGTGCACAGTGCATCTGATCCGGGAACTCATCTTTCTGGAAGAACTCTACAAACTGGCATGGCCGGCAAGGTTCCGCATCATGCTTCTTGAAGCGGAAGAGTTGAAGAAACGAATGGCTCCACCAGACTATCTCTATCCGGTACATGGACGAAGTCTTCTGGAAAACGAACTCGATGCCCTTCTTTCGGAGGAAATAGATCCAAAACATAAGCTGTTGGTTACTTTCCTAAAGAGAATCATTCGTTACAAAGACCATCTCTTTACTTTTCTTTACGATCCCGCCGTCCCATCTCATAACAACGACTCAGAAAAGGCGATCCGAAATGTCAAAGTCAAACAAAAGGTGTCGGGGCAGTTTAAAACCCTCACCGGCGCCGAGAACTTTGCCATCCTTCGATCCATCATCGACACTGCCATCAAAAATAAGCAGGATGTTCTGGAGGCCTTGAATGTAGTCGCTCATTATCACAAGGACTGATTAGTTACACTTATTCAAATGACAGATGAATATAAAAAATTTTATTCTATTCATATTTTACCAATTGGTTTTTTTAAATGTGTCCTTT
>CAYWHQ010000507.1:0-2331 GCA_964457665.1 uncultured Prolixibacteraceae bacterium
TCGATCATTTCACCGCTCTGGGTGGCAAGATTATTCCCCTCCTGAACTGTTCTGGTGCCGTTTTCCGTTGCGACTACGGCCTGGTTGACCGCAGCCTGGATGTCGTTCAGTATGCTTTTGATCTGGCTTGTAGCCTGTTTTGATTGCTCGGCCATGTTCCTGATCTCCTGAGCAACCACGGCAAATCCGCGTCCCTGTTCACCTGCCTTGGCCGCTTCTATGGCTGCATTGACAGCCAACAGGTTCGATTGATCCGCGAGATCCGTAACAGTACCGGTGATTTCGCCGATCGACCTGTTTTTCTCCGACAACTTCACCACACTTTCAGCGATGACTTTCATTTGCTCCCTGATGCGTTCCATTCCTTCAGTAGCCTGCTGAACAGATCCTCTGCCACTGTCGGCAGCCGAAGAGGCCTGTTGCGCGCTTTCAAGGACCATCTGTGCTTTCTGGGCAGCAAGTACGGAGGTCTGACGGATCTCCTCAATGGTGGTGGTAGTCTCGGCAATCGAGGTGGCGGTCTCTGCAGCGCCTGTAGATACTTCGGTCACGGTTGAAAGTATTTCTGCCGATGAAGAACCGAGGACGCTGGCACTTACAAGCATCTGGCTGAATATTTTCCTGATCATGAATATAATCGAAATGGCTAAAACGACCGCAATGATGATCATGACACTGCCCAGGATCAGAATGGAACCTTTTTCCATCCTGACGATGACCTGCGTACGTTCTGCTTTTATGGTATTTTGATCCTCAATCTTTTGTTCCAGGTCAAGTATTTTATCCCGGATTCCTTCATAGATCGAATTCTGAACGGTCATGGCAAATGATACCGCCTCCTCATTCCGGCCATCGGAGATCATCTTCAGCTGCTTTTCCCTGTTTTTACCATATGTTTCCAGCAAATGACTGATCTCTCCGAAATCACGCAGCAAATCCGGTTCATCTGTGAGGTATTCCTCAATCGTTTTCTTTCGTTGTTCAACGATCAATTCTCTTTCAATGATTGAATTATTTATATCATTCTGTGATTCTTTCGAGGTTGCCAGTACCATTTCCAGCATCAAAGCCCTGAGCCTGTTTTCATCCGACCGAAGCTGGGTAAGAAGGTTGATCTTCCTCAATGATGTATTGGTTTCATTCTGTAACTGGTCCAGCCGGGCCAGACTGAAAAAAGCTACTATTACAATGACGATGATGGCTGTGATGATAATTCCAAAACCAATAATCAACTTGGTCTTTGTTCTAAGTTTCAGTTGGATTTTCATATCGATAGTTTTTGATTTACAATCAATGATTTGTCATTTAAAATCTTTTCACCATTCAGCAGGATTATTCCATCTTCAGTAAGACCCTGTATAAAGGAAGACTTCTCACCCGGCAGATTTTGCGGTACGGGAAGCAACCTGCGCAGATCCATAAGATGGTGACCCGATATCTTGTCAACAACAATAGAGAATTCCATCTTCTCATTTTTGAGGATGATGAGCCTGTTCAACTGTGTAATACCTTTTTCCTGAATCTGGAGAATCGACTTAAGGTTCACAACCGAAAGAATTCTGCCCCTCAGATGCACGATTCCAAGCACGTAAACCGGCAATCCGGGAATGGGATACATCTCTTTCAGCGGCAATACCTCTGTAATATATTGGCTAGCAATAGCATAATGCTCGCTGGCCAGAAAAAAATCTACAACCGCAATGATGTCAGCGGATTGAGTATCTGGTTGCGTATTTTTTATCGCTAAAAGCTCGGCACGTTGCGACAATATTTTTTTCTTCTCATCCATAATCATTTCAGTATTCCTGCAATCTGCCTCAGACTTCCGGCGGTCATGCCTTCCGTCCCCGGTACAGGATCGTTGTCTTTCAGATTTTTGATGAATTGAATGACATTTTTCCTGTGCAGGTCGGCATGTTTATGCTCCCCCTTCTTTTTCAGAAGGTTAAACATTATAAAATGTCCCATCAGATGCTCCGGTTCGAGGTATATCACTTTCTTAAGGGCATTGAGGGAACCTGTATGATCGCCTGATTCAAGGAGTATCGTGGCATACAGATAGTGGAAAGTTGCATTAACGGGATTTTTAGCGATCATCTCCTCACAGGCGTTTTTGGCAACAGTGAGTTCTCCCAGGTTCCCGGTCGATCTGATGAACAGGATAAATTGCCGTTCGGTTGCTACCTGTGCCCTGATCCTCGTCAGGCATAAATCAGCGCAGGCCCTGTATTGACCTGTCTCATACAGAATTTGAGGGTCGGGTTGAACAGTTTTGGCCTTATTGCCGGTTCGATCGCTTTGGATGACTTAAAGACGCCTTTCGGTGAACGC
>CAYWHQ010000508.1:0-2325 GCA_964457665.1 uncultured Prolixibacteraceae bacterium
CTCAACTATACGGTATCCAAGGAGATGCTTTCGATGGTACAGCCGCTTCAACTGATCTTTTTCCGTTTGCTCGGTGGCGTGGTGATGTTCTGGTTGTTTCAGCGCCTTTTTGTGCCGGAAAAGGTGGAGCGCCGCGACCTGCTGATCCTTGCGGTATGCGGCCTGTTTGGATTTGCGCTGAACCAGACCCTCTTTTACCTCGGCATGAAGTATACCACTCCGGTGGATGCCTCGGTGATTCACGTAATGAACCCGATCCTGGTGCTGATCTTTGCCCACCTGATCATCCGCGAAAAGATCACCTGGAACAAGACCACCGGAATCCTGCTGGGGGCCACGGGCGCACTGATACTTGTTCTTTACGGAAAAGCCCTCAACCTGGGTGGAGATACCGTAGCCGGGAATATCATGATTCTGCTCAATATGGTATTCTATGCACTTTATCTTGTGCTGATCAAACCGCTGACAGGAAAATACCATACAACCACCATCCTTAAATGGGTCTCCTTTTTCGGATTCCTCTTTGTGATGCCCTTCTCGATCGCACCCGCTTTTGAGACGGGCTTCAGCGCCTTCACTCCCTGGGTGTGGGCCGGACTGGCATATATCATTGTCCTGAACACATTCCTGGCTTACCTGCTGATCAACTATGCCCTCAAAAGAGTGACGCCCAGCGTTGTCAGCTATTTCAATTACCTCCAGCCCCTGATTGCCGCCATCTCCTCCCTGTCGATCGGCGCCGAGATCCTGACCCTTCCGAAAATCCTTGCCGCACTGCTGATCTTCGCCGGGGTATATCTGGTGAACCGAAACAATAACTGATCCTCCCCTCTCCTCTCCATAAAACCACCGCCTGCCGATCATAGCTCTTCACTCAGAACAGGTGCCGGAATGGCAGGAGAATCCTTTCGAAGACCTTCTCTATCCATGCCCTTTTCTTCCACTGGAGATAGTCGAATGGTTCCGATCCGGCCAGGGTCTCCTTCACATGGGCTTCAAGCTGGCGCAGCACCTCCGGTTCCCGTCCGATAAGAGCCACTTCATAGAGATAGCGGAAACTTCGGTAGTCGAAGTTGGCCGAGGAGACCGAGAAGATCTCCCCGTCGATCATCAGCAACTTGGCATGAAGATTATAGGGTCCGTAAAACAGGATCTTCACCCCGTTTTTATGGAGTTGTCCGAAGTACTGATTACGGAGGATATCGACCATGCGGACATCCGAATGTTTCGGCATGATCACCCTGACGTCGGCTCCTCTCTTTGCCGCATCCATCAAAGCTTTCCGCAGCATAAAGCCAGGCAGGAAATAGGGTGTTTCAATAATTACCGATCGTTGGGCCGACCGGATGAGCTGGGTATACCGTTTACGGAGGCGCTGAAACTGAAAGGAGGGTAAATCGCGGATGATTTCAAAATCGCCATGCCGAATCCTTCGTGTATAGGTCACCTTGTTGGTGATGATGTATGGATTGAAAGCATCGAAGTTCTCCAGGAAAACCTTCTTGAATGGGACTGCAATATCGCCCCGGATGCGAAGAACGAGCTCCCTCCAGTTGAGGTTGTATCCGGTAATATTGGCCGATCCGATGTAGCTGATCTCATCGTCGATCACCACGATCTTCCGGTGGTCGCGCCGGTGACCCCGGGTAAAAATATCCGTGTTGATCCGGATCTTCTCGAAAAACTTCACTTCTCCCCCATGGCGGATCAGATCGTCGAAAAAAGTTTCTGTGATGGGTCCTTTCCCCCAGGAGTCGATGAGTATCTTCACCCTGACCCCTTCGCGTGCCTTGCGTGTGAGCGCATCGCGGAACCGTTCGCCCATGTGGTCGTTGGATAACTTGTACGTCTCCAGACAAATGTACTCTCTGGCCAGGGAAATATCCGATAGCAACTGGCTGTAATACTTCAGCGTATCGTCGATGACCAGGAATTCCATGGGTTAAAATTACATAAAATTGGTTAAGTTTGTCTCAAATCTCCATCCATGATTCATTCAATGACAGGGTATGGCAAAGCGGTGGCAGTACTTCCCGGTCGCAGGCTTATCCTTGAGGTCAGGTCGCTCAACAGCAAACAGCTTGACCTTACTATAAAAATTCCCCCGGTGCTGCGCGACCGGGAGCAGATGATCAGGGCATTGCTGGCCAGGAGCCTCGACAGGGGCAAGATCGACCTGTTGGTCGCCTGCGAAAGCAGTATCGAGGCTCCAGGGTACACCCTTAACACGGAACTTGCCCTCCGGTACCATACAGAGCTGAAGTCGTTGCTGCACCAGCTCCGGGAAGATTGTCCCACGGGGCTGCTTCCGCTGATCCTTAAAAT
>CAYWHQ010000509.1:0-2322 GCA_964457665.1 uncultured Prolixibacteraceae bacterium
CACGGCATCTCCCTGCAACACCAGGGTAAAATGGCCCCTCACCTGCAAGGTTGCCTCCCTGGCAAGTGCTGCCGCCTCATACCAGAAGGCAACCGACGACCAGTCGGATTCCACCCTGAAGAGGCCGGGAAGATAGCTCCCGTGCCGGATCGTGATGGTCTCGCCTTCCCATTCCAGATTGATACCTGCCTGACGCATCAGTCTGGCAGTCATCCCGATGTAAGGCGATGACACCACCCTGCCTCTCAGGGAGATCTCCAGCCCTCCGGGGAGTACGGGTCCGATCAGCATCAGAGCGCTCACAAACTGACTGCTCATGCTGGCATCGACCTCCACGTTTGAACGCAGATTCCGCTTTCCGCGGATCAGCAATGGTGGAAATCCCGGAGCGGAGCGGTATTCGATTGAGGCCCCCATCGATCGGAGCGCTTCTGCAAGGGGCCCTGCAGGCCGCTGCGTCATCCTCTGGTTTCCGGTAAGCAACCAGTTCCCGGGCCGTATGGAGAGGAAAGCTGTGAGAAAACGAAACACGGTGCCCGAATTTCCGGCATCAAGGGAAAGGGGCGATTCCGGTACTCCCGATGCAATAATATGATCCAGAAGTTCCCGTAGTAACACCGTATCGCCCGCCGTGGAAAGATCCTCAACCGGAAAATCATGATCCGACAAGGCCCGCATGATCATGATCCTGTTACTGATGCTTTTGGATGCAGGAACCCTCACGGCACCCTGCACCAGACCCATTTCGTTACTGACTATCCGTGAATCCATGTAACAATGCTTCTGCAATCTCCTCCCTGCAGCAGGAAACATTGATCACCGGCCTGCCGGGTTCCCTGATCAGCGTGAAAAAGATTCCCGATCCCCGGTTTTTCTTATCAAGGGTCATAAGCCTGATCAGTTCCTCCATCGCCCCCTGATCAGGGAGAAAAGGGGGTATGAGGTCGCGGAGAAAACTCCGGATCTGTGCGGCTGCTTCTTTGCTGAGTCCCGCCCTGATCATGGATAAAGCGCTCTCCACGGCCATGCCGGCAGCTACCGCCTCGCCATGTAACCAGGGAACGTCATCCGCCCTGCTGATTGCTTCCAGCGCATGGCCGACGGTGTGACCGAAATTGAGGGATTTCCGGATCTTCTTTTCCCGGTAATCCTGCCTGACCAGCCTGTTTTTTACCCTGACTGCCCCGAGGATCCATTCCTGCCATCTCTTTCCTGTAAATGGTGTCTGCAACATCGTTTCCACACCGGTTTTTCTCAACCTGTTCCACAGCAGGGCATCACCTGCCAGGGCAGTTTTGGCAATCTCGGCAATCCCGCTCCGTAATTCCCTGGATGGCAGTGAACTGAGAAGGCCCGGGAATATATAAACAGCTTCAGGGAGGTGAAACATACCAATCTGGTTTTTCACCCCGCCAAGGTTCAGGGCGGTTTTTCCGCCAACGGCCGCATCAACCATACCGATCAGGGTGGTAGGAATGTTAATGTACCCGATCCCTCTCTTGAAACCGGCAGCCAGAAAACCACCCAGGTCGCTGACAACGCCGCCCCCCAGGTTGATAAGCAAAGCATCGCGCCCGGCTCCGGGCCGTAACATGGATTCCCATAGCATTCCGGCTACCTCCAGGCTTTTTGACGATTCACCCGGCGCCACGTTAAGATGAATGGCGTTGCCCATGATACGCGAAGAAGAGAACAGAGGAAGGCAGTAGTGTTCAGTGTGGGTATCCGTCAGAAGAAACACACTCCTGCCGGGTCTGATGTGACGATCCAGAAGGGTATCGATCCCCTGGCCGGCCTCCTTTCCGATATGGATCCGGGTATGTTCGGTTGTAACACCTCTGCACGACAGCTCCATGGTATCTCCTCCTACCGCCAGGCCGCCATCAGCAGTTCCAGATCCTGAAAAGGCAGATTGAAGCGCCGGCTGATGGGAAGACTGGAAACCACTCCGTTGAAGATATACACTCCATTTCGTACCCCTGGATCGATGCGCAAAAGATTTTCGATGCCCCCCTCCTGCCCTGCATCGAGAATGACAGGCACAAAAATATTATTCAATGCCTGGGAAGCAGTATGCGGTACCCTCGAGGGGATATTCGGCACACAATAGTGGGTAACCCCGTGTACCTTAAACACCGGATCCTTATGACTTGTGGGCCGGGAGGTTTCAAAGCACCCTCCCTGGTCAATGCTTACATCGATCAGTACCGATCCCTCTTTCATCTGCCGGATCATATCCTCCGTCACCAGACATGGCGTACGTCCCTCGCTGGAATGCACCGCCCCGATGATCACATCTGCCGTCAACATGGATTCATACAA
>CAYWHQ010000510.1:0-2317 GCA_964457665.1 uncultured Prolixibacteraceae bacterium
ATAAAGGCTGCTTTTTTGATAAACCTGACAATTTCCGCATGAAACCGGCCTGAACATTCCGAAATATTGATCATTTAATTCAACCTGGCTGGTAATCAGCCATCCCGGATCGCACAGGAAATCATAGAAAAACGATGCAGTTTGATGGATCAGCCGGGAGGTGAAATACATCAGAACATTCCGGCAGAAAATGACATCGGCTTTTTGCAGCGGGCCGACTCCTGAAACTGCCTGCATGCTGGCGAGGTTGAGCCATAAGAATGAAACCATTGATTTTACCTCTGGTATAATTTCCCAGTTATGGCGTACCTGCCTGAAATATTTCTGCCGGAAAACCGGCATCGTTTCCCTGAAAGACCATTTCGGATAGATCCCGGTTCTTGCTTTTTCAAGGTAGTTCTTATTGAGATCTGTCGCAACAATGGAGATCTTCCAATCACGGAGGTCCAACCCTGATTCTTTCAATAATATGGCAATGGTATATGGTTCCTCGCCGGTGCAGCATCCGGCGCTCCAGATATTGATCTCTCTGCTGCCGGATTTTTTTCTTTCAAATATCTCAGGTAATATTTTTTTCTGAAAGAATTGTAATACATTGATCTCCCGAAAGAAGTAAGTTTCGCCAACGGTCAGTAGCTCTCCTAACCTCCGGATCCCGTCCATGTCGGAAAATTCTCCTGAAAAGGCCGAAACAAAACGGTCTGAATCCGGATCAAGCCCCAGGATGTCTGCTGTCCTGATGATTGCCCTTTCAAGGTCGGCTATTTTTCCCTCCGGGTAATCCAGACCTAACCGTGTAGCCACGATTTGTCTGATCTCCATCAGCGTCTTCTCCGGAACAGTCATAAGCGGTCACTGGTTTGTATCTTCTCAATGGCTCCGGAGATTAGAATGTCATCCTCCCGGTCAAGAAATTTTTCAATATCATAAATAAACACAACATCGTTGCGCCGGGTAAAGACCCTGTCGGCATAAAAATCAGGGTCAACCGACCGTGCATCGACGATTTCCGTCTCGTCCAGCCGGCAAATTCCATCCACAGAATCGGCTAAAATGGCGATGGTGCGGAAAGGGGTTCTTACCAGAATGTACCGATGGATTGTTTCCGGTTCAACGATTTCTTTCTGCCGCTTTCCATAAATGGTTAAAAGAGGTATCAGGGTCCCGTGGTAGTTGAATACTCCGATAACCGAAGCTGGAAGATCTGAAGGTCTGATCAGTGCAACAGCTCTAATCACCCGGTCAACACACTTCAGCTCGAGTGCAAAAGAGAGGTTCTGATACCGGAACTTCAGGTGATCATGATGAATGTCTGCCATAATTTTATCCCCTTGATCCGCAATTTACTCGAATTTTTAATATTGGCTTAATCAATGCAGATTTTTTTATTCCGGATTACCGGTCGCGGTGCCGGCCATTGCCGGTTGCATCTTCTGCAGGCAGTTTCGTCACTGTCAGGGGGAGCTTTTCTCCTTTTTTTTGAACGCTTTCCTGATATACTGGTAATCGAGGTAATACAATATCCTCATGGAGAAACTGTTCGTCTGGGGTGAGCTGATCATGTCGGAGAAATTCTCAAAGTAGTTGTTTATCAAAACATCCTCCTGGGTCAGGATGGCATTTTTCCATACCACGCTCAGTTCACTGCCCGGGGCAAAGTACCAGATAAACTGCATATCGGCTGTAAATGCGTTGAAATTGATGTCGTTGTTGCCGGTATACCCTGTTCCGGTCAGTGTCCCATCCTGAAGGAGCTGGTAATACTGCAGGTAGTGCACCCTCGACCAGTAGTGCCTCACCCGCAGGGTGAGCGATGCTTTGGTGCTGAATATATACCTGCCATTGAGGATGGTATTGATCGTGGTCAGATCACGCCTGCCGAAAATGATCGTGGGGTCGGGGCCTGCGCCGTTCTGGGTGGTAACCCACCCGAAGTTGTTCAGCATAAGATCGGCCCCCACGCTAAGGGTTATTTTGGCGCGGTCGCTGACCCGTACACCGGGCGACACGTAGATCCAGTGAGAAAGTCCGCTGATCTCCGGCCTTGCTACGATCGCGTATTCCAGACCCATCTGCAGGGTCTTTCTGCTATCGGTATATACCTCCGCGTAAGCATCAATCCAGTATGGTCGTTTATAGAAGTAACCCCATTGCCGCGGTTCATAATAGTCGTGCATACCCATGGGCGAGGATCCGACCATGCACGACACACTCCAGAAGTTTTTAAACTGGGTGTAGTTGCTGACCTGAAGACGTAACTCCTTGAACTTGTTCTCTTCGAAGAGGGTGGTGTAATAGGCGAGGAATCCGGTCGTGT
>CAYWHQ010000511.1:0-2314 GCA_964457665.1 uncultured Prolixibacteraceae bacterium
CAGGGCGGGTATTTTTTTATTTATTCGTAAAACTATAAGATATGGGTAGTGTTTTTTTATTGATAATCATTGGAATCAGCGGCATCATTGTCGGAGGTGTAATCACCGGCACAATTTTGAATAAAGCGCTGGAGAGAAAGCGGGATAATCTTCTGAAGGAGGCCATGGATAAAGCCGAAGTCATCAAAAAAGATAAAATCCTGCAGGCCAGGGAAAAATTCCTGCAGCTTAAGTCGGAACATGAAAAATTCATTCATGAAAAAAACGATGAGCTGGCCAAGAATGAGAACAGACTAAAACAAAAAGATGCCTCGCTGAATCAGAAACTGGAAGAGCTGACCCGAAAGCAGAAAGAAATAGCCACCATCAGGCAAAATCTGGCGAACCAGATGGAAATAGTAAACAGGCGTCAGGGAGATCTGGACAAAGCCTATAAACAACAGATCGATCGGCTTGAGCAGATCAGCAATCTTTCAGCGGCGGAGGCGAAAACCCAGCTTATCGACAACCTTAAGGAGGAGGCAAAATCAGAAGCACTCGTCCACATCAAGGACATTGTCGACGAAGCCAAGCTTACCGCGAACACGGAAGCGAAAAAAATCATACTCGAAACCATCCAGCGCACAGCCACTGAACATGCCGTGGAAAATACCGTCTCGGTATTCAATATTGAAAATGAGGAGATTAAAGGGAGGATTATCGGCCGGGAAGGTCGAAATATCCGAACATTGGAGTCGCTTACAGGCGTCGAGATCATTATTGACGACTCCCCCGATGCCATCATTCTGAGCGGTTTTGATCCTGTTCGCAGGGAGATTGCCCGGTTATCCCTTCACAAGCTGGTAACGGATGGCCGTATCCATCCTGCCAGAATCGAAGAGGTGGTTGCAAAAACAAAGAAACAGATTGAGCAGGAAATCGTTGAAACAGGAAAGCGCATCAGCATTGACCTCGGCATTCACAACATGCATCATGAACTGATCCGCATGATCGGGAAGATGAAATACCGCTCATCATACGGACAAAACCTTCTCCAGCACTCCATCGAAGTAGCCCGCCTGAGCGCGACAATGGCTGCAGAGCTCGGACTGAATCCCAAAAAAGCAAAAAGAGCAGGGCTCCTCCACGACATCGGTAAGGTCCCTGATACGGAACCCGACTTGCCACACGCTATCCTGGGGATGAAACTTGCAGAGAAGTTCAAGGAAAAACCTGAAATCATCAACGCAATCGGAGCCCATCACGACGAAATCGAGATGGACAATCTGATCTCTCCAATAGTCCAGGTGTGTGACGCTATTTCAGGTGCCAGACCAGGTGCCCGGAGGGAAGTTGTAGAAGCATATATCGAACGGCTTAAACACCTTGAAGAACTTGCCCTGAGTTATCCGGGGGTTGTGAAAACCTATGCAATCCAGGCTGGCAGGGAACTCAGGGTAATAGTTGGCGCCGATAAAGTGTCGGATACTGATGCCAACCAGCTCTCCTTTGATCTGTCGAAAAAGATCCAGAATGAAATGACATATCCCGGTCAGATCAAGATCACCGTTATCCGTGAAACAAGAGCCGTCAGTTTTGCAAAGTAACAGCCTCCCGGCATCTGAAGAGCTCTTTCAATCTGCCACCGGGATCATCCAACTTCTTGATCTTACAGGGGAAGGAATTGGGGTATCAGATGACAACAATCGGTTTGTTTTCATCAATGACGGGGGGAAATCCTTGTTGGGAATTCCTTCAGAGATGATCCTCGGCCACACCCTGGAAGAGATTTTCCCCGGATGCGTAATTCAGGAGGTCATTCCGGAACATGCCCTGACTTTGCCGGCTAAGTTTCACCGCTACACCTGCACTTTCCCTACCCCGGAGCAAACAGATCGTACCTTACTGGTAACAACCACCCCGATCCCGGGAGGTGGTTGTGATGCACGGGAATTTACGGTATTCAGGGATATCACCAACGGGGAGACTACACTGAGAAAACTGGAAGAAAGCGAAAGGAAGTTTAAGGCAGTATCGGATGTGATGTCTGATTTCATATCCTCCGCCCTGGTCACGGAAAGCGGTCAGTTAATTCACGACTGGCACAATGGCCCGCTGGAAAGAATCATCGGTCACCCGATTGGATCATTCAATAATCCAGGATTCCTGTTCTCGATCATTCACCCCGACGATATAAAAAAAGCCAACGAATCTTTGCACAAATGCCTCTTCGAAGGTGAAGCCACTGTAAATGAGATCAGGGTTTATACGGCCTCAGGAAAAGAGATCTGGCTCGAAATATTCGCCAATCCTCAATATGATAGTCAGGCAGGCA
>CAYWHQ010000512.1:0-2311 GCA_964457665.1 uncultured Prolixibacteraceae bacterium
CTCCATTTTGTGGAGTGGGCAGAAAGCGGTGGAGTGATGTTTCCCGACTGGTACTCGGATCATCCTGGTTACCGGAATGCGGCGAACATTTATTGATCTGATACGCACAATCCTGCGATCAGGGGCCGGTACGTCGTGACCGGCCTTTCTTTTGACGGGTTTCAGGGAATAACATTATCTTTGCAAAAAAAAAGATGGAATATAATACCACCCGAGAGCAAATGGTCATTCCGGAATACGGAAGAAATATTCAGAATATGATCAGGCAGCTGTGTGCGATCGAAGATCGTGAAAAGCGGACGCAGGCTGCCAAAGCCATTATCAGCATTATGGCCCAGATGCAGCCCGGAGTAAAGGAGTCGGCTGATTACCGGCATAAACTATGGGATCACATGTATATTATTTCTGAATACAAGCTGGATGTTGATGCACCCTATCCTCCCCCTCCGCCGCTGAGCAACAGCACCAAACCGGAACAGATCAACTATCATGACCATGAGATTTCATTCAGGCATTATGGAAAAATCATCCCGATGCTGATCGAAAAGGCTGCCGATTACCCTGACGGACCGGAAAAAGAGGCCCTCGTGATCGCTATTGCAAATCAGATGAAAAAATCCTACCTGAACTGGAACCGTGAATCGGTTACCGACGAACTGATCGGCTCTCAGCTCTCCATTCTTTCGAAGGGCAGGCTCATACTTAGCCAGGATTCTAAGCTTACGCACACCGATGAAATCCTCGGGCAGCAAATGCAGCAGCAGTCGCGTCCAAAAAGGTTCAAACAATACAGGCAGAACCAGGGAGGAAAATACAATCCGAAGAACCGCAACAAACAGCAGTGAGTTCCTTTATTATTAACGGTGGCCGTAAGCTGAGCGGTGAAATTATACCACAGGGAGCAAAAAACGAGGCTTTACAGGTTATCTGTGCCTCGCTCCTGACTCCCGGCAAGGTCACGATTAATAATATACCCGATATCAGGGATGTCAACATCCTGATCGAACTCCTTGGTTCGATAGGTGTGGAAACGACAAGAAACGATAAAAACTCCTGGACGTTTTGTGCCAGGGAAGTCAACATTGAATTCCTGGCATCGGGTAAATTTCGTGAGAAATTCGGATCCCTGAGGGGCTCCATTATGATCCTCGGACCATTACTGGCAAGATTCGGAAAAGGTTACGTGCATCTGCCGGGAGGTGACAAGATCGGACGAAGAAGGCTGGATACCCATTTTCTTAGCCTGAAAAAGCTTGGAGTGGTTTTCGATTATCATACGGAAGGGCAATATTATACTGCCAGGGCAGAAGCCCTGAAAGGTACATTCATTCTCATGGATGAAGCCTCGGTCACCGGCACCGCCAATCTTATCATGGCTTCGGTACTGACCTCCGGCACCACTACCATTTTCAATGCGGCTTGCGAACCATATATTGTTCAGCTCTGCCGGATGCTGATACGCATGGGAGCCAGGATATCCGGAACAGGATCAAACCTGCTCACCATTGAAGGAGTTGACAGGCTGACAGGCTGCCATCACACCCTGCTTTCAGATATGATCGAAGTGGGAAGTTTCATTGGCCTGGCAGCCATGACGGGTTCGGAGATCCTGATAAAAAATGTCAACCATGAACATCTGGGGATCATCCCTGAGGTTTTCCGCCGCCTTGGCATCCAGCTGGTCTGCCGTCACGACGACATCCTGGTTCCTGCCCAGGAGCATTATGTTGCCGAAACATTTATGGACGGGTCGATCATGACCATCGCAGATGCACCATGGCCGGGATTTACGCCCGATCTCATCAGCATAGTGCTTGTGGTTGCCACCCAGGCAAAAGGTAGCGTTCTCGTGCACCAGAAAATGTTTGAGAGCCGGCTGTTTTTTGTCGACAAGCTGATCGACATGGGCGCCCAGATCATCCTGTGCGACCCTCACCGGGCGACCGTGATCGGTATCGATCATGCCTATCCGCTCCGGGGAATCCGGATGTCAAGTCCCGACATCCGTGCAGGCGTGGCCCTTCTGATTGCAGCGCTCTCGGCCCAGGGTCAGAGCACTATCGATAACATTGAACAGATTGACAGAGGCTACCAGGAAATTGACCTTCGGCTCAGAAACCTGGGCGCTGAGATCACACGAACCGACAGCTGACAATTTGTCCTGCAAATTGTTCCGGCAAGCTTTTTGAGTGCAATCTGACCCGAACGAAGGAATGTGATGATATATGTCGAAAAAAGAACAAAAAGATCCTAAACAGTCTGAAAAAAAGGAAACGGAAGAACCAGCCGGAACAGGGAAAGAAAGAGATGT
>CAYWHQ010000513.1:0-2268 GCA_964457665.1 uncultured Prolixibacteraceae bacterium
GACATTTTCATCCGAACCAATGTACAGTAAGTGAAGCTTGTTCTGTTCGTTGGTCATGCCTGGTTGATATTAGTGTCCCTGCAGGTAAATATCGCGTGATTCAAGCCTGCGTTTGATTCTGGCGATCAGTTCGCGGGGATTGAACGGTTTCAGTACATAGTCGTCGGCACCCATTTCAAAACACCTGATCTTATCGGCACTTTCTTCTTTTCCGGAGAGCATGAGAAGAAGTACATCATCAAAGAATCCGCATTCCCTGATCCTTTTTATAAAATCGAATCCGTTGAGCACGGGCATCTCAACGTCACATATGATGACATCGGGAAGATTACCGGACTGGAGATAAAACAGGGCATCCATCCCGTTACTCATGGTGGTGATATCAAAATCCTTGTTAAATGTATTTTCGATGATGAAACGGATACTCTTTTCATCATCAATAGCGAGGATTTTCTTTTTCATGAAAACCTTTTTTGGTAAGCAAATATATTTCAATTTAAACCCGTTGGTTTAAATAGATATTAACAAATGCGTGAAAGTTATTGACCTTGATAGAAAAGGAAATCCGGTCAGCTTGATTCCCGGTTTATCAGATTTTGCAAGGCAAACAACTCATCCCTGAGTCTTGCTGCCTCCAGAAAATCTAGTTCTTTCACGGAGGTTTCCAATGCTTTCCTGGTTTTCTGAATCATCTGTTTTATCTTCTCTTCGGGAAGATAACGGATAACCGGGTCCGCAGCGATTCCAACCGTGTCATCCTCCGTGTATGGTTTTGGGGAGGGTACTGTCTTCGTACCGGCTACAGAAGTCTGACCAAGAATATCCCTTGTTGATTTCACGATGGGAGCAGGGGTAATGTTATGCTGAATATTATAGGCGATCTGTTTTTCCCTTCGTCTGTCGGTTTCGTCGATCATCCGCTGCATCGAGTCCGTGACCTTATCGGCATAGAGTATCACCCGGCTGCGGAGGTTGCGGGCGGCCCTTCCTGCGGTCTGGGTAAGCGACCGTTCCGACCGGAGGAATCCTTCCTTGTCGGCATCCAGGATTGCAACCAGGGATACCTCCGGTAAATCGAGCCCTTCGCGGAGCAGGTTAACTCCCACCAGCACATCAAATTCACCCAGCCTCAGATCCCTCATGATCTCCACCCTTTCGATCGTATCGACGTCGGAATGTATGTAACGACAACGGATATTCAGCCGGGAGAAATATTTTGTAAGCTCCTCGGCCATCCGCTTGGTCAGAGTGGTGACCAGCACCCTTTCGTTCTCACTGATCCTGTGGTGTATTTCATCCATCAGGTCATCGATCTGATTCAGGCTAGGCCTGACCTCAATCACGGGATCCAGCAGCCCTGTTGGCCGGATCAGCTGTTCCACCACCACCCCCTGCGCACGCTGTAGCTCATAGTCGGCCGGGGTTGCGCTGACAAAGATTGTCTGGCCGGTCATTTGTTCAAACTCTTCGAATTTCAATGGCCTGTTGTCGAGGGCGGAAGGTAAGCGGAACCCGTATTCCACGAGCGTCTGCTTGCGCGAGCGGTCGCCTCCGTACATCGCGCGTATCTGGGGAACGGTGACATGGCTTTCATCGATAACCATGAGGTAATCATCAGGAAAGTAATCGAGCAGGCAAAATGGCCTGGAACCGGTAGATCTGCCGTCAAAATATCTCGAGTAGTTCTCAATTCCGGAACAGTATCCCAGCTCACGCATCATTTCTATGTCATAAGAAACCCTGTCCTCCAGCCTTCTCGCTTCCGATTCCTTTCCATTCTCCCTGAAATAGGCTGCCTGTCTGAAAAGGTCATCCTGTATCTCCTGCAGCGCCTGCTTCATCTTTTCAGGTGAAGTGATGAAGATATTGGCCGGATAAAGGAGCAGCGTGTCGGGCTGGTCGATCCGTTTTCCGGAAACCGGATCAATGGTTTCTACCGACTCTACCTCATCATCCCAGAAGATCACGCGGTAGGCAAAGTCAAGATATGCCGGGAAAACATCTACGGTATCGCCTTTTACCCTGAACTTTCCTCTGGTGAAATCAGTTTCGGTACGTGCGTACAGCGCATTGACAAACTGCAGGAGCAGCCTGTTCCTGCCCGGCCGGTCTCCCTTGCGTATGCGCACAACGTTCTGGTTGAAATCGTCGGGATTCCCGATCCCGTATATACATGAAACCGAGGAGACCACAATGACATCACGACGGCCTGACAGAAGGGAGGAACTGGCGCTCAGCCTGAGTTTCTCGATCTCCTCGTTGATCGAC
>CAYWHQ010000514.1:0-2266 GCA_964457665.1 uncultured Prolixibacteraceae bacterium
GTCCACGGTGATTTCCAGGTTCCAATCGGTTCGAACGGGCATAACTCTTTTCTTATTAGGGGATTCTTTCTACTTTTACGCGAAATATTCAAACCAGACTCATGGAAAAAATCCTCGTCATCGGATGCTCCGGGCAGATCGGCTCGGAACTGACCCTCGAACTCCGTAAAATGTACGGCAACAGCAATGTGATCGCCACCGATATCCGCCCTGCTCCCTCTGATATCCTGAACAGCGGTCCATTTGAAATTCTCGACGTACTTGATGCCGGCAAACTCCAGCTCATCTGCGAGCACGAAAAGATCAGCCAGGTATATCACCTTGCAGCGATCCTCTCCGGAAATGCCGAAAAACGTCCGATGCCCTCCTGGGAGATCAATATGCGCAGCCTTTTCAATGTACTTGAAATCGCTAAAGAACTTCGGCTGAAGAAGATATTCTGGCCCAGCTCCATCGCCGTATTCGGTCCCACTACCCCGAGGATGGGGACCCCGCAATATACAATCATGGAACCCAACACCGTTTACGGCATCAGTAAACTGGCAGGTGAACGCTGGATCGAATATTACTACAATAAATATGGTGTGGATACCCGCAGCCTGCGCTATCCTGGTCTGATCAGCTACAAAACAGAAGCTGGCGGAGGAACCACCGATTATGCCGTGGAGATCTTCTATGAGGCTATCAGGCACCAGAAATACGAATGTTTCCTTGGCCCCGACAGCGCCCTGCCGATGATGTTCATGCCCGACGCCATCAAAGCTACCATTGATCTTATGGAAGCTGATTCCTCTAAGCTGAGCCTTCGTTCCAGCTATAATGTGGCCGGTATCTGCTTTACTCCGAAAATCCTGGCTGAAGAGATTAAAAAACACATTCCCGGTTTCGAGATAACCTACAAACCCGACTTTCGCCAGGCCATCGCCGACTCCTGGCCAGCCTGTATCAACGACGATGTTGCTAAAAAAGACTGGGGGCTGCATTATGAGTACGATCTGGCCCGAATGACAGAAGTAATGCTGGAAGAGGTCAGGAGAAAGTTGGAAGGGAAGTAGGATTTTAGGTTAGGGATAAGTGAGCGTGGGAGATTGAGGGTATAAGTGTATGAGGGTATGAGCGTATAGGAGTTTGATGAAGACCGGTCTTTTTTTTGGTTCGTTTAACCCGATCCACAACGGTCACATGATGATCGCGGGATACATGGCGGAGTTTACCGACCTGAAAGAGGTCTGGTTCGTGGTTTCACCACATAATCCGTTAAAAAGGAAGCCGACCCTGTTGGCCGGTCACCATCGGCTCGCCATGGTACGACTTGTGACTGAAGAGGATTCCCGATTCAGGGTTTCCAACATCGAGTTCAGCATGCCTCAACCCTCCTATACCATCGATACCCTTGCATGGCTCGGAGAGAAACATCCCAGCCGGGAATTCGTGCTTATTGCCGGGTCCGACATTCTTCCCTCCTTTCATAAATGGAAAAATTTTGAAGTTTTACTGGAGCATTACCGGATTTATCTTTATCCCAGACCCGGAACAGAAGTCAGCCGGTTCGACAATCATCCATCCATCCACCGGGTGGAGGCCCCGCTGCTCACCATCTCCTCTTCCTTCATACGGGAATCGATCCGTTCAGGTAAAAATATGCGCTATTACCTGCCGGAAAAGGTCTGGAAATATATCGACGAGATGCGTTTTTACGTGAAAAAATCCTGATCGCTTCAGAGCTCCGGCAAATCCGTTTATCCGGACGCCAGGCCCCCTGTTTACCCTTTCTCCTATACCTCCTGGAGTCTGAACACCTTTTTCATCCTGATTCCCTTCTCCGTTTCCTGCAGGGTGCAACACTCATTCAGGATATCATGTTCGAAAAATAAAATATACTGATGATCGCACAGTTCTTTCAGGAAAGCCTCTTTCTCATTCAGGGTGATCAGTGGCCGGGTGTCGTAAGCCATCACATATGGCAACGGGATGTGTGCCACCGATGGCAGGAGATCGCCCATATAAACCACACGGGTGCCTTTATATGCGATCATCGGAATCACCTGTCCGTCGGTATGACCATCAAAAAGGCGTATCTCAATACCGGGAAATAGTTCACCCTCACGATCAATGAGCTGTAATTGTCCTGCCTCCATAATGGGGAGGATATTCTCTTTCAGAAAAGAGGCTTTTTCACGGTTATTAGGATGAGTAGCCCACTCCCACTGACGCCGGCTTGTAATGTAGGTGGCATTCTTGAAGGTGGGAATATACCCTGTACGGT
>CAYWHQ010000515.1:0-2255 GCA_964457665.1 uncultured Prolixibacteraceae bacterium
GGCATCTGAAGGCCTCGGGACGTACGCTCCCGGCCTACGACTGGTTCTTTAAGGTACGTGATTATTATGAATCGTGGGTCGAACCGGCCGGTTTCAGGCCTGTCAGGGCAGGACGAAACATTTATGAAGACGGAAATACGCTCATAAACTCCATCCGGTTCCTCCCAGGCGACAGCCTGGCAGCCACCACCACGAAACGCAACAACGGACCAGTTACTTCCGATACTTTGCGGCAAGGCCCCTGTGCCTTTGACATGCTTTCGTCGGTCTATTATTTCCGCACCCTTGACATCGCCTCGTTTCCCATCAATGAAAAAATTCCCGTAAAAGTCATCATCGACGACAGTCTGTTCATTATCCACGTCAGGTATCTCGGGACAGAGGAGATAGTGATGCCTTCGGGGGAGCGTTACCGTTGTCTGAAATGCGCAGCCAGGATGGTGCATGGAACGGTTTTCCGGGAAGGGGAAGACGTGATGGTATGGGTAACCGATGACCGCCGGAAGATCCCGGTCTACATTGAAGCCAAAATCCTGGTCGGTACCGCGAAAGCTTATCTTAAAAAAATCTGACTATGATACTTCTTGCCGACAGCGGGTCAACCAAAACCTCCTGGGCATTACTTGAAGAGGAAAGCCTGAAACAAACCAATGTTACTCCCGGTCTGAATCCCTATTTTCATCAGTCCGACTCCGTGGAGGCAGTGCTGAAAGCCGATCTGCTTCCCAACCTCTTCCCTGATCATATCAAGGAGATCCATTTTTACGGGGCTGGCTGCTCCACGGAAAAAAACAACGCAATGATCCGGGATGCCCTTCGCCAGTTTTTCCACCATGCTGATGTCAGTGTATACCACGACATTCTGGGGGCAGGGCGGGCGCTTTTCGGACGGAGTCCAGGTCTTTCCTGTATCCTGGGAACGGGTTGCAACTGCTGTTATTATGACGGAGAAAATGTGCATACCCGGGTCGATTCGCTCGGCTACCTTTTCGGAGATGAGGGAGCCGGCTCCAACCTGGGCAAGAGGTTGATGGAGCATTACCTGAAAAGGAGGCTGCCTCCGGATCTTCGGCAACAGTTCGACGAAACCTACCGGATGAAGCTTGAAGAGATCCTGAACGCGCTCTACAACCGCCCTTACCCCAACCGTTTTCTCGCATCATTCAGCCATTTCATCGGCCCCAGAAAGGAACATCCTTTCCTTCAGAATATGATCAAAGAGTCGTTTCACGATTTTTTTGAAGCCCAGGTATTTCACTATCCCGAGTATAAAAAACTTCCTGTTGGTTTTGTGGGTTCAGTCGCATACCACTACCGCGAAATCCTGGAAGAAGTGGCGGAGAAGGAAGGGGTCATGATGGGATTGATTTTGGAGAACCCGCTGGGAGGGCTGGTCCGGTATCATCTGAAAAACTGATTCTCCGCCGCATTCCGGAAAGCGCTCCGCCTGACTGCACCGGAAAATCACATTATGGTCTTATTAAACCGGCCAATAACTGACTGATATTCTCAATCCAGACGGTCTCTTTTTCCGACCTCAGCCAGGTCATTTGCCGCCGTGCATAGCGACGAGTATTGGTCATGATTTTTTCCACTGCATCCTCCAGCCCGGACTTACCATCAAGATAGCTGAATAACTCTCGGTATCCCACGGTTTGCAATGCATTGAGATGCTTCAGCGGATAGAGCCCGGCTGCCTCATCCAGCAGTCCTTCGTGCATCATTTGAAGCGTACGCTGACGAATACGCCGGTCGAGTTCTTCCATTGGTACCCGGAGAGCATACCGTGATATCCTGAATGAACGGGCAGGTGTATTCCGCCGGCGGAGAGAAGAATAAGGCTGACCGGTTGTGATGCACACTTCGATGGCTCTGATCAGCCGCACTGGATTTTTCTTGTCGACCTCACCAAAAAAGACCGGGTCGAGATCTAAAAGTTTCTGCTGAAGCGCTCCGATGCCTTCCGTTGCAAGCAGCTGTTTCAGATCCGCACGTAGCCAGGGTTCGGGATCGGGAAGCCGGTCAATTCCTTCACAAACAGCCCTGATAAACAGACCAGAACCGCCGCAAAGGATCACTACCCGGTGTTCCTTGAAAAGCTTTGGGAGCAGCCGCAGGACATCCGACTCGTACATCGAAACATTATATGGATCCTTTACCGAGAGATGCCCGATAAAATAGTGGGGGACAGCCTGAAGCTGCTCAGGGGAAGGCCAGGCGGTTCCGATCTTCATTTCCCGGTAAAACTGGCGCGA
>CAYWHQ010000516.1:0-2251 GCA_964457665.1 uncultured Prolixibacteraceae bacterium
AATGTTTTATTGAATCTCAGTGGAGCTTTTTCCACCGACCAGGTGGAAGGGGCAGCGGAAAAAACTACCTCAATCCGGATGTTCTGCAGCGTGTCGAAGGACTGTGCCGGAAGTAGAATCCGCAGGAAGGACAGGAATAGGGCCGCAGTTAGGTATCTCACCATGATGCTCAGAAAAATTTCATCGACACCTCCTTCAGAAATTTCTCCTCCAGTGTTCTGGCGATCCGGTGTACCACCGTGCGCCTCAATTCGAGTTCCACCGGAAGGGTGGGATCCTGATGGGCAATATTGATGCCTGTTCCTACCAGGAAGTTGATCTCATCGCTGTCGAGGATCATTTTCACGATCTGATCTGCCGGACCTTTTCCATACCGGGTATACTGGTTGGACTGCTTCAGCAACTCGCTGACCCTGCTGAGTGTAAGTATCCCTTCTGTGATCAGATCCACCCCGTCCATATGAGATACCGGAGGCAGATCTGGATCCGTAATCTCATTCGTATCTGTAATGGCGGATCCCCATTCACGCGCCACCATGTCGGCGGTTGTAGCGCCGCAGATGATCTTCTTTCCGTCGGCTTCTTTCAACAGGCCTGTAAACATAGGATCTTTGGCAGGATCCATGGGTGGTCCCGTAAAGATCGTGAGTTTCCTTGGATGGCGGAAATAGACTACCGCACAGCTGATGTCGTCTTTAGGATAGTATCCGTCGTTCAGGTTGGCCCTGTCGATCACCCGTGAGGCCAGCTTTACTGCGGAAATGTCGTGTTCTTCCCGCACAGCGTCGATAAGAAGGCTCTCCAGGTTATCTTCACCGAAACCCAGAGGGTATTTATCACTCCCAAGTCCCGACTGTACCACTCCGTCGGAGCAGATCACAATCCTGTCCTCACGGGAAGGTTTGAAGGAGGTTGTCAGCACCTCTTTCCCCTGATGCCTGACCTTCTCAAGCACCACGCCGTTCCATGCGGGCTCGTAAGATCTTGCGCCGCGCAGAATGATGGTCCTCGGATTTTCATACTCCAGGATCTTCACCTCGCCGGCAGCATCCATCTCCACAATGGTAAAGGTCGAATAGCTCATCCCTTTGACACTGTCGACCGGAAGGGTATTCATGATGGTGCCGGCGATATCCTGAATGCTTTTCCGGTCCTGGGTCAGGTTAACGGCCAGGGTAGCGGTGAGGGTGGCGAGGATGTTGGCCTTGATCCCATGCCCCATACCATCGGAAAGGACCATGATGATCCGTCCCTCCTCCTTGATCCGTCTGGAAATGAATACATCCCCGCAAACACGTTCATCACCGTGGTTTTTCTGCTGGCAGGTTACTTCAATATAGAACCGGTCGTCCATTATCTCTTCTGCTGTGCACGATGCGATTCAATGATGGTATTGAGCATCTGCTCTGTTTTTGCCGCACCCTCCCCCAGCAAATAGGCGATCTTCTGAACCATGTCAAAATTCTCATCGATCACCTCCGTAAGCCTGCTGATCATCTGCTCCTTGTAAACCTCGGGCATATACATATCCCTGAGTATCCCGCCCACATATTTTTTACTCCGAAGGGGAAAGATGGAAACGTTGAGGATGCTTTCGCCGTATTGTACATCCTTTCTTTCCACGGGATCATCCGATGATAGTACGTAAGAAAACATCTTGTAAAAGTGCACCGGCAGCAATGTCTTCAGATCAGCCCCGGCCAGACCGGGGATCACCTCGTCGACCATCCGGGCCTCCTCCCCGAGGATCCTAATGAAAGCCTTGTTGGATCGGACTATCTGAAGATTCTCATCCAGGATGACCACTCCCGACACCAGGTTCTCGAGCATCTGGGTGATGATCCCGGAGGTCTCCTTCTGTGCATCCTGCTCCTTTCTTGCTTTCTCCTCCGATTCTTTCAGCGCTGCCTGGGTTCTGGCCAGCCTCTCGTTGGCGCTGCGGAGCGACTGTATATATTCATGCCGGTTCTGACCACTGAAGATGTGACACATCTCAGTGGTCGCGAGCCCCTGGGCAATGGCGATGGCAAACTCCCTGCAGTTGGAATAACCGCAACCCTCGCAACCGATATCATTGTGCAGCTGCCCTTCACGCCGGATCGTCTTCAGCACCTCCGCAATCTTCTCCTCGGTAGGCAGGGGAAGCCGCTGATCGTCGGCTTCGAAGGACCGGGTGAGGCCAAGGTCCGCAAACTCCGCGATATCCCTTTCCCATTGTTCACGCTGAAAGGTCTTCAGCCGCTTGTTGGCA
>CAYWHQ010000517.1:0-2249 GCA_964457665.1 uncultured Prolixibacteraceae bacterium
CTGACAGGTACAGGTATGAGCGGAACAGGAGGATCATCTCCGGAATTCAACGCCCATATGAACGGCTCCGTGCTGTCGGGGGATCAGAAATCGGGATTGTCGCTCTTCGGATTCTACCGGACCCGAAAACCATTCGATGCCAACAACGACGGTTATTCCGAGATTTCCAAACTCTGGAACCTGACCGTCGGTACCCGGTTGTTTCACCGTTTTGGCAGCCGAAGCAAGCTCACTGGTGATTTCTTCGCGATTCACGAGGCACGCCGGGGCGGAAACAAATTCGGCAATCTTCCTCACGAAACCGATATCACTGAAAGTGCAACCCATACCATGCTGAACGGCTCGATTGAATCCCAAACCTATTTGCGCCACCAGGATATGCTCACCCTGAGCTTCTCCATGCAGCACGTAAACAGGGACTCCTACTACGGAGCAAATATGTCGCTCAAAGATTACGGCCATACTACCGACCTGGTGTGGGTTGCAGCCATTCAGTATCTCCTGAGATATGGCAAAGGTTCGCTCACCACAGGCGCTGAGAATCAAAGAGAGAACCTCAGGGATCAGAAGCTTGGATATCCCGACCTCGAAAATGCCATGATCGTGAACGACACCATCGTCTCCGTTCCCCACACCGAAAATACCTGCGTGGCAAACCAGACCATCAACACTGCCGGTATATTCGCCCAGTACGAACACACCTGGGGGTTTCTGACTGCACAGGCTGGATTGAGGTATGACTATTACCTCATCAGGGATTGCACAATCGACTCCGTCAACACCTCCAGAGGAGTAATCATACCCAGAATCAGTCTGAAAGCAGACATTGGCAGGGATTTCCGGATAAGAGCCGGGTACGCACAAGGATACCGCGCTCCCCAAATTTTTGACGAAGATCTGCATATCGAAACATCAGGGGCCAGGCAGGTATTACACCGCAATGCACCCGGGTTGAAACAGGAAACAAGCCATAGCATCATGATATCGCTCGATTATTCCAGTGTATCCGGAAAAGGAGCCATCGACCTGCAGGCGGAGGTTTTCCTTACCTTTCTGAAAAATCCGTTTGCCTATACCTACAGCCTGCCCGACTCAGCTGGCCGTGTCGTGTACACCCGCTATAATTCCGATCACGGAGCCTCCGTTTACGGTGTGAATCTTCAGGCGAATGCTTCCCCTGTCAAAACACTAACCCTGAATGCCGGTTTTACCTGGCAGCAAAGTCTGTATGAAGATCCGCAGGAATTTGATGAAAAAAGATTCTTCCGTACACCTTCAACCTACGGATTTCTGATCCTCGGCTGGAATCCATTCCGCCGGGCAGAGATTTCATCCACCCTGAATTATACAGGCCCTATGCTGTTACCCTATTTCGGCCCCGACCAGGCTGACCCGGTAACCGGAGAATTGAAGACCTCAGAATATTTCTTCGACTGGGGTGTTAAGTTAAGCTATTCGCTGCGGCTCAACGGAGCCTCCATGCAGTTTTTTGCCGGCATGAAAAACATCCTTAACAGCTATCAGCGTGATTTTGATACCGGTATCGACCGGGATCCGGGATATATTTATGGTCCGATGTTCCCGCGAACGATCTATGCCGGGTTAAGGTTCGGCAATATGCTTTAGGGGCAGGAACATCAACCCTTAAAATCTTGCCCGCAGTGATAAAACAAAATTTCTGCCCGGAGCTGTTATACCCGAACTATAGGGGCGGTATCGCTGGTCGGTGAGGTTCTCCACGCCGGCGCTCACGGCAAAATTGGTCGTGATCTGGTAAAGCGCTTTGAAATTGAGTGTATACCATGAAGGTGCATAGGGATTGCCATCAACATCCCTGGCATAGAGATAATCCTTACCCCTCTCCTCTTCCGGAAGGTTGGCGTAGCTCACCTGGCCGTTGTAACTTCCGTACAGATCAAGTTCGATTTTTCCGGATGAATAGGTAAGATGTGTGATGCCAAACCATGGCGCCGCGTGCCGCAACGGACTTCGTGTACCATCATCCAGTTCTTCTTCACCCTTCTGGTAATTGAATTGTGAAGCGATCCCAAAGCCATAGGGAAGCTTGACCTCAAGACCTGCCTGTATGCCATAAACCGTTGCAAAAGCCGCATTCTGAATGGCCTGGACCTTACACATCTCTCCTTCATACATGATACTATCGAGGCCGTTCAGGGTAAAATCACGCCGTACCATGGCATAATTCAGATAGGTATAATAAGCTGTCAAATCTATTTTTACCGATTTGC
>CAYWHQ010000518.1:0-2242 GCA_964457665.1 uncultured Prolixibacteraceae bacterium
GTTGAGGTTGCCCAATGCCACCTTCCGCAATTCACCCATGATCCAGTTGATGCGGTTTTCAGCTGTGTCGGTGTGACAAACCGTTCCAAACTTTTCATTCAGGAAATTGATCTTTTCCGTGATTTCATCGGCTTTCAGAGCTTTGAAGTTCAGGCTGGTCAGCACCGAATCAAAATCCATTTTCGGATACTGATAAACCACAGGAAGCATGTTGTATGCATAACGCAGATCCATGTGGTTTTTCTTCAGATACTGAATCATTTTTTCAATATTGCTGATGCTGAATCCAGAACCTTTTTCGAAATGTCCTTCAACCCATTTCAAACGATGACCGATAAAATTTCCAACCCATTTCGGATCGGTGTCGGTACTCTTGCTGATGGCTTCAATGGCCGGATACAGGTTGTTGGTGAAAAGATAATAATACGTGCTTTCTGCCACGCCCCATTTCTTCAGCTGATTGTATCTTTCAATCACTTCATTGGGCAATCCTTTGCGGAGTTCTTCGATCTGATGGTCGGTAAGCGGAATCGGAGCGCTGTCGGTATCAGGATACATGCGGTCGGCACCTGGAAGTACGCGCTCGAAAATGGTTGAGCCGTCTTCGAAACTTTTTCTGGTTTCATTCGGAATGCCTTCAAATGCCATACGGCAGCGTTCTTCAATGACTTCCAGCGCAGTTTTGATATCGGCTTCCGGTCCCCAGAAAACGATCTGTGCGTCATCGTCACGTGCGTCGAGCATGGGTGCAATGATTTCGAGGTCAACCGGTGTAATCACATGATTGAATTGCTCAGTATGCAACATGTTCGGTTTTTCGAGACAGGCAATCACTTTCAGGCGGTCCGAAATTTCATCGGCAAACATTTTTGTCGGCTGTGTGAAATGACTCAGTATGCCACGGAATCCCGGAAGATTGACGGCCACTATTTTGTGTCCGGCGTCGCGGGCGACTTTCAGTGGTTCATATGTGATTTCGAACATGTCATAATCCAGAAATTCATGACGCATATTCCAGTTTGCAACTGATCCGAATTTCTTCAGCAATTTATCACGCACTTTCAGCAGCGCCCACTGACGGAAACACTCAACATGGGTCAGCTCAGGAATCCATTTGGTGTGAGCCACGCCTTTGATTTCGATGCGGGTACCGCCCTTGCAGCTGACGTTTACGTCTTCGCGGCCGGCGCCGATACCGGTGCGGACCAGTCCTGTACTGCGATTCAGAAAACGAATGTAATCACAGACTTCTTTTACCTCATCCGGATTTTTCATGTCAGGATAAGTGACAGTCTCAATCAAAGGCATTCCAAGACGGTCGGTTTTATACACGCGGGTATGGCCGATATCGCTGATTTCGCGGCAGCTGTCTTCTTCGATGCTGAGCTGAATCAGGCGGATCTTTTTGTCCCTGAGCGGAATTTCACCTTCAACACCAATGATGGCGGTACGCTGAAAGCCGGTCGGGATACTGCCGTCGAGATACTGCTTGCGGGTGATGTGTACTTCGCCCACAATGTTCAGTTTCGACAGGAGGGAAATTTTTATTGCAATATCCAGCGCCTGACGATTGATCGGAAATGGCGGTGTATCGTCCACTTCGTATGTACAGGTTGTTTCGTTTTTAACACGATATACAATCTCTTTCCGGGTTTTGAATTCCATCAGCGCGGTGCCGTCATATTCACCAAGCTCGCTGAGCGTGGGGCGCATATGACGAATCACTTCTGCATCGTAGATGTGGCTGGGATTGAATTTGCCTGCAGGACAATTACAGAAGAGCTTTTTTTCTGTCAGCAATTGCTGATGCACTTCAAGTCCCGACATAAATCCGATGGAGTCGTAGGTGGCTTGTGTAGCTTCGCGGCGCGGAACATACCCGACTTCCTTTTTGGTATTCTCGTAATTGGCACGAGCATCGAAATCAGTTCTCATGTGATGGATACTGTTTTATTCTGAATTATTTGTCAAAAGTAAAATAAATCAGAAACAAACAGCTAAAAAATGCCGGAAATTTTCGAACATTGGTTAAAAACCAGACTTCGATATAAGATATACGATTTGAGATTTGAGATTTTAGAAGGAGGAAGAATCAATTTGAGATTATTGATTTAAAAAACAATGAGTGGAAATATTCGGTTCAATCCATCATCCTTCACATCGCAGGTCACATATCTCAAATCTAATATCGTAAATCGATTCGGACTTCATCCTTCCCTTCGCAAATCACATATCTCAAATC
>CAYWHQ010000519.1:0-2239 GCA_964457665.1 uncultured Prolixibacteraceae bacterium
GACAGGGCGAAAGCATCATAACCATCACGAGAACCCCTTCCATACGTTTGCATTTTCAACTTGGATTCAAACCCCTGTTTAACCTTAGCCAGTCCAGTTTCAGGCAACAACGCCGGTTCTGGGTTATCAAAACGGTTGCACATGTAAAGGTACTTTATTTGTTCCTCCGCAGCCAGCAATCCCCTGTAATCAAATGAATTACGAAAAAACCATTCAACGTTTCAGTGGCATGGCCTCCGGTTATCACACCTTCAGGCCGGCCATCCCTGCCGATCTGATTCAATTTTTATTGCGGTTGTACCGGCGACGCCCGGAACTCGTTGTGGATATGGGATGCGGTACCGGAATATCTACGATGCCATGGAAGGAACATGCTGCCGGGGTTATCGGAATTGACCCCTCTGCTGATATGATCGCCGAAGCACAAAAAACCCGGGCCGGAAATATCAGGTTTCTACAGGGATATGGACACAATACCGGCTTGGAAAATGCTGTTGCCGATATTATAACATTCTCCTCCTCTCTTCACTGGATGGAGCCGGTATCAACCATCAGCGAGGTTGACAGAATCCTTAAGGAGAATGGGGTATTTTGCTCCTATGGCTATTATTTCCCCTTTTTCAGCGAAAGCTGGGAATTGACAAAAGCTTATGAAGAGTGGAGACTCCATATGAATAACATCAGAAGCCAGAATCCATCCCAATTTGCATTACAATACAATATCGACGAAACCATCGAATTGTTTAAAAGGAGTAAAATATTTAAATACCTTCGGAAATCCTTTATGCATTCGATACATTCCTGGTCATACGATGATTTTGAAGGCCTTATCAAGCTTTATAAAGAGGCGGAAATGGATTCACTTCAAGATTTATTGACCATTGCAAAGAAAGAGTTTGCCGGACGAAATCTGACAGCCTATATAACATACACTATCTGGACCGGCATACATTAGTTCAGAATCATCATTACAATGACCATCACATATCATAATATCATTTCACCTGATCATCTCGCATAAATATCGCTTTATCTTTATAAAAAATGCCAAAACTGCAGGGACAAGCATCGAATTGTACCTGAATCAGTTTACAGGTCCAGAAGATATTTGTACCCCATTCTGGCATCCCGAACCAGGTCACCAACCGGCACATGATAAAGGATATTTCAATCCAATACCCGAATGGTGGTTCTGCGTTAAATCAGGCCGAGAACAAACAGGTTCCATGACCCGACAGGTTTACCGGGATCTCCGGAATCGCCGTAAATTCTTTGAGCCCATGCCGGCCTGGCTGATTAAAGCACGGATTTCCGGAAGGATATGGAATGCCTATTTCAAGTTTGCTGTCGAACGGAATCCCTGGGATAAAGTTATCTCCAGATTGGATCACTGGAACAAGGTCAATAAGACAGGCCGCACGGTTACCCTCGACCAGTTTCTCGACTGGCTCACCCCCGAACTGAAGGATCCCTGGAACTCGCCGGCACCATACAACTATCCACGCTATCATGATCCGGGCAGAAATACCCTTATGGTTGACCATGTATGCAGGTACGAAAACCTTCACCAGGAACTTAAATGGGTTTTCAACCAACTGAGAATCCCCTTTGAGGAAACATTGCAAATCAAAGCAAAGTCTCAATACCGGGAGGACCGGAGGCCCTATTCCGAAGCGCTTACCAATGAACAGATCGGGCGCATAGGGGAGCTTTTTCGAAAAGAGATCGCGTTTATGCAATACTTACCGGAGCCTGCAATTACATCTCCTGTATCATGAACATCGCGATCCTCGGTGCAGGCAATGGCGGACAAGCGATGGCCGCCCATTTTGCTATGCTCGGTAACCGGGAACTGGCAACACAACTTGCACCATGGCCAGAAGACGGACAGGTAATTGTCCTGAATCCCGGCCGTACTTTGGGAGCCTTCGAGTTTTCAGGCATCCTCCGGGACCCCTCCCGGCGAAGGTTTTACATCGCCGAGGCCCAGAGCCTTCTTTATACCTTCAGGTTTGAACAACCCGGAAAAGTCAGGATCACCGCGGTCATCTTTCCCCCCCCATAGTGATCTTAAATACCGCCACCATTGAAAGGGGCGATGTTTTTTATTTTAACAACAACATGACACCGGCAGTCGCAGGGTTTCTTGAGGCACTTGACCATGAACGGATTGAAACCGGAAAGGTGCTCGGAATCAAACTATACAGCCTAGTGAGTTCCGACAATTAATGCTTCCTAA
>CAYWHQ010000520.1:0-2237 GCA_964457665.1 uncultured Prolixibacteraceae bacterium
ATACCGGTCCCGGGGAAATCTGTGTAAATCATTTTGAAAGGAACGGTTCACAAGGAAGCATTTCACTCCTTTTCCGGAGAGTTCTTCGATGTAAAGATGACCGTCATTGCGGGAAGATACGAGGGCTATAAACAGGGTACCTTCGCCATGGACCAGCCTCCTGCTGTCGATGAGCAGGTCGCTTACCGGAGGATCGTCAGTGGCACCCGTAATTAGTTCGCCATTAACAATCCGACCAATGGAGGAGGCGGTATAGGACGGCGGATTCATGCTTTTTCCGCTTCCGGTTCCGTAGATGCCGGCTTCAGTGGATTGGCGCGGAGGGCGTCATATTCCCTGCGGTTTTCAAAAATGTCACAGGCCATATACAAGGCATTTCTGAAGGCCTCGGGTGATGCCAGATCCTTTCCTGCCAGATCGTAAGCGGTACCGTGGGCAGGAGATGTCCTGACCACCGGAAGTCCAGCAGTAAAATTAACCCCTTCCTCAAATGTCAGCAGCTTGAAGGGAAGCATTCCCTGATCATGATACATGGCAAGTATACCATCAAACTGCCGGAATGAGGCACTGCCAAAAAAACCGTCGGCAGGATAGGGGCCGAATGCAAGGATATTTTCTGAAATCGCTTTTTCGATAGCCGGCATGGTGATCATCTGGTCCTCATTACCGACAAGCCCCTCATCTCCTGCATGCGGATTCAGCGCCAGAACGGCTATTTTGGGTTTGATCACGGCAAAGTCACGCATCAGGGAATGATTCAGGACGGCAATCTTTTTATAAACCAATTCTGTGGTCAGGGTTGAACTGACACTTTTCAGCGGGATATGTCCGGTCACAACTCCAATCCGAAAGGTCCGGTTAACCATAAGCATGAGATAGTCGTCTGCCGAGAATTTTCTCGACAGATATTCGGTATGTCCCGGGAAACTAAAATTGCCGGATTGTATATTTTTCTTGTTGATGGGAGCCGTCACCAGAACATCTATGTGGTTGCGGAGCAGATCCTCCGTGGCTGCCTCCAGTGAAAGATAAGCCAGTTCTCCTGCGACCGGGGTGGATTTCCCGAGATCAATCTTTACCTCTTCATCATGGATGTTGATGATATTCGGTCTCCGGGGATGGGCGAGATCAGCCCGCTTTACCAGATTGAAATTAAAATCCTGAATATTCAGCACCTTTCTGTGATAGGAAGCGATCTTCGACGAGCCGTAAACAATCAGTGTACAGGTTTCCATCAGCCGCTGATCCTGCAATGTTTTGATGATGATCTCGTAACTGATGCCGTTCATATCGCCATGGCTGATACCAACGCGTATCCGGTTTTCCTTTTCGGCGACGGATTGTTCCATAATCAGATCTTTTGTACAAAATTAAACAATAAGCGCACCCCGTAACCGGTTCCTCCAAGGCCCCGGTAGCTGTCGCGTTTCTCTGTATAGGCAGGGCCTGCAATATCGAGATGTATCCATGGGTAGGTGACGAACTTTTCCAGGAACTTGGCAGCGGTGATTGCCCCCGCTTCCGGAGGCCCCAGATTCTTCAGGTCGGCAATCTCCGATTTGATTAGTTCCGCGTATTCCTCCCACATGGGGAATTCCCATATTTTTTCGCCGGTGATATTCCCGCTCTCCCCGAGCAGTGAAAGCTCCCGGGCAGATCCTGCATGCATGGCAACAGCGGCAAACTGACCTATGGCCCGCACCGCCGAACCCGTCAGGGTCGCCAGGTCAATGACCAGCATCGGGTCAAACCGCCGCGCATAACTTAGCGCATCGGCAAGGATCAGTCTGCCTTCGGCATCGGTATCAACTACCTCCACCGTAGTACCGTTATGCATGTGCAGGATGTCGCCCGGTACCATTGACTTTGGCCCGATCCTGTTATCCGTTGCCGGAATCAGCCCTGCCACGTGCACCGGCATTCCTGCTTTGGCTATCGCTGTGATGACAGCCGCAACGACGGCTCCTCCAGCCATGTCGTTTTTCATTGATGTCATGGAGGCTCCCGGTTTCAGGTTCACCCCTCCCGTGTCGTAAACCACTCCTTTGCCCACGAGGACCAGAGGCTTAGTGTTCCTGGGTTTCACCGGTTTATACTCCATGACGATAAAGGATGGGGGATCGCAGCTTCCCTGGTTTACCCCAAGCAGACCTCCCATCTTGAGCGCTTCGATCTTTTTCCGGTTCATGACCTCCACTCCTGCACCCGCAGCTTCACCCATCTCCCTGATCCGGTCG
>CAYWHQ010000521.1:0-2236 GCA_964457665.1 uncultured Prolixibacteraceae bacterium
TGGAACAGGAAGAACGAGCAACTGGCGCAGGCCGCCGAGGCCATGTCGGTAATTTCCGACTGGCTTGGCGGTGTGAAGTATCCTTCTGGAAGAGTGAATGAAGCATGGTGGTTGTTACTGGGAAGCCAGATGCACGACATCCTTCCGGGCACTTCGATTCCCGGCGCATATAATTTTGCCTGGAATGACGAGGTTCTGGCGATGAATCAGTTCGGTGCAGCGCTGGAGGATGCAGTTGGTACCGTGATCAGGGCTATGGATACAAGGGTGAACGGTAAATGTGTCGTAGTGGTGAATCCGCTGGCTGTTTCGCGTAATGAGATTGTGGAAGCGACCGTTCAGTTCCCGGAGGGTGCGCCAGCCTATATCAGGGTTTTTGATCCTTTGGGGAAAGAGGTTCCACACCAGGTTTTAGCCACCGGAAAAAACAGCATCAGACTGCTGTTCTCTGTCGCGGCAGTTAGTTTTGGGCTGGACTGCTATGAGGTTCGCTCCGCCGACCAGCCTCCCCGATATAAAAGTGATCTCACGGCTTCAGGCAACACGATGGAGAATGGATTTCTCAAGGTCACGCTCAACGCCAACGGCGATATTTCCGGAATCATGTCAAAAACTGCCGGGAAGGAGATACTTAGAGAGCCTGCCGGCCTGGTATTGCTGAGGGAACATCCCGAATACTGGCCTGCCTGGAATATGGACTGGAAGGACCGGCACAACCCGGCGAAGTTGCACGTTAAAGGGCCGGCCCGGATAACCATGACAGAGAACGGACCTCTGAGGGTGACATACCGGATTGAACGAAAAACCGGGAATACAGAAATCGTTCAGTTGGTACAACTGGCCAGCGGCCAGGAGTCGGTGATGGTTCATAGCACCGTGCTCTGGCAGACGACAGGATACAGTCTGAAGGCCGATTTCCCGCTGACTGCCTCCAGCCCTGCCGCAACCTATAATACCGGTTTCGGGACGATCGTTCGCGGGAACAATCATGAAAGAATGTACGAGGTTCCCTCACGCGAGTGGTTTGATCTTACTGACAAAAGCGGCAGTTACGGGGTGACGATCCTGGAGGATTCCCGTTTTGGGTCAGATAAGCCAGCCGATAACCAGCTAAGGTTAACCCTGCTCTACACACCACGGACAAACTTCTATCATGATCAGTCGACGCAGGACTGGGGTGTTCATACATTCACCTATGGGATCTATCCGCACAAGGGTGATTGGCGCAGCGCGGGATCGGAATGGAAGGCCAGAAGCCTCAATCAGCCTCTCCGGGTATTTCAGGCGGGATCCCATGCAGGGATGCTCGGGAAAAGCTTCTCCTTCTGCAGTTTGAATACCCCTCAGGTTGATGTCAGGGCCATGAAGAAGGCAGAGAACGGTTCGGGCATCATCATCCGGTTGCAGGAGCTTATTGGTGAAGCCGCTTCAGATTGCCGGCTGACCTTCCCGGTGAAGATCTCTTCGGTTTGGGAAGCCGACGGTCAGGAACGACGCACTGTTCCGTTGCAGAGCAGCGGGAAGACCCTAGGGGTGGTGATGCAGCCATTTGAGATTAAAACTCTGCTGGTCGTCCTTGACTCGTCGGATGAGAGACTGACCCCTGTATTCAGTTATGAATTGCCTTTGCCCTACAATGCTGATGTGGTGAGCAGTGCCCGTAACAAGAAGGACGGGAGCATGGGTGAGGGAGGATGGTGTTATCCCGCTGAGTTATTTCCCGACCGGATCACGGCAGGCGATGTCACCTTTAAAATGGGTCGCCGGAATGACGGATCAAAGAATGCAGTGGTGTGTGAGGGGCAGAAGATACTCCTTCCGAAGACCGGAAACTTCAACAAGGTGTATATCCTGGCGTCTGCCCTTTCGGATACTGTGGCAACCTTTCGTACCGGGGCCGGGAAGAGTGTGTTGCAGGTCGGAAAGTTCGGCGGGTTTATAGGCCAGGCCGACAACCGTCTCTGGGATGACCTTGGCAGGATCAGGGGGGTGGAAAAGGCCTATATCAGGCGGGCAGAGGTAGCCTGGTTTGCCACGCACATGCACCGCGATACGCTTACCATGCCCTATAGTTATGGTTATATCTTCCTCCTGTCGCTCGACGCGGGCCCGGGATCAGGATACCTGCAACTGCCCGACAACCCTTCGATCCATATCTTTGCTATCAGCGTGGCTTCCAATCCTTACGACCATGTGGCAGCTGCAGCGCCTTTATATGACGATCCCTCAGTGCTGC
>CAYWHQ010000522.1:0-2234 GCA_964457665.1 uncultured Prolixibacteraceae bacterium
TCAGATCGTTAGAGGTCGTAAAGGAAATTGAAACGCTAATATCAGTTATTCCACCGAATGTTTACGAACTTATTGCGACCAATGCATTTTTACTTGGTGATTTTGAATTGGCAATACGCGCCTGTGCGTCAGTTTTTGCAAAAGATAGTAAATCACAAAATGCTTCTGCTCAATTTGTCAATGTTTGGATGCGGATACAGCGAGCAGCTGCATATATGATCGAAAAAAATGAAGACATGTATGAAGTTCCTTTTCCAAAAGTTATTTTGACAAAACAGAAAGTCATTGATTTATTGAATCAGTTGAAAAGAGTTGATGCAAGTATATATACCATTGGATTACAGAAAATTGAGGAGCTGCAGGTGAAATTATCCCTGTCAGGTAATGATTTGCACACACGAAGGAAGAATGATGGCACGGTAAATTAAGCCGGGAAGAAGGTCGTCGCTAGAAGCTTTTCACCAGGATAACACCATGGGCGGGCACCGGGGTACTGAATGTTCCGGTAAAGGTTCCAAGGTCTTTCTGTCGCCATAGATCTCTCAGGGTCACCTCCTTAAGGATGCCCAGGTGGTTCAGTTCGGTGGTATAATTTATAGTGTGGTCGGCCAGGTTGAAGATACCGAATGCAATATTCCCGTCGGCCAGGGTTTTTACCCAGACCTGAACGGAATCGGTACGGATCAGAGGGGTAGCCTGTTTACCCAGCGGATCCTGGTCGATGGCCAGCACTTCATCATTGGTGAGCAGGTTCAGGGTGAAAGGATCAAGTTTTTCGGGGTCGCATCCGATCAGTAGCGGCGCTGAAAGCAGCGACCACAGGCTTATATGGGTGTATTGCTCGTCGGGTGTCAGGCGGGTAGGGTGGAGGTTCGGCCCCCAGCCAACCCATCCGACTACAAGCATATCGGGGTCATTCCAGTGACCGGGTCCGGCATAAGGTGCATTTTGTATCTGATTAAATCCGATCTCCTTCATGCTTTCCCAGGTATCGGTGATATCACCGGTGGTTCGCCAAAGGTTTCCTCCTGCTTCCGCACCCCATTCCCATACCTTGCTCATCCCGTACTGGCATAGGCTGTATACGATGTCGCGGTCGACTTTCCGCAAGGCATCGCGCATCAAGATGTAGGGTTTTTTTCGCTCGGCAAGGGAGGTATCCTTCGCAATGTTATTGTAAGAGCACCAGTCGTACTTCAGGTAATCGACTCCCCATGCTTGAAAGGATTGTGCATCCTGAAGTTCATGTTGCCAGGATGCGGTATATTGACCGCAGGTAAGCGGTCCGGGGGAGCTGTAGATGCCAAACTTCAGGCCCATGGCATGGATGCTGTCGCCCAGTGCCTTCATATCCGGAAATTTCTCATTGGTGAGGATATTGCCTTTTGTATCGCGTTTGGGTTCCTGGTCTTTGTGGATTTCCCATCCATCGTCGATATTGATGTAGCTCCATCCCTGGTTGATCAATCCCTTTTCACAGAAGGCCCGTGCGCTGCTGATCACTCTGGATGCATCTACCGACAGTCCCCAGCAGTTCCAGCTGTTCCACCCCATAGGCGGAGTGAGGGCAATTTGATCGCCGATGCGGATCTCCAGATCGCGTCCTGCTTTTCCCAGTGCGTTTTCGGCTGTCAGGCTAACCTTGTAACTGCCGGCATTCAATACTTTGCCGGTAATGATCCCGGTGTTGCGATCCAGGGTGAGGCCTTCGGGAAGATTTTTGGCGTTGAAAGTCATTGGCCGGTTGCCGGTACATGGTATGGTGAAAAGGAATGGTTTGCCGGGCCGTTGCCCGTAAACTGACGGACCATTGATCCTGGGTGTGGCGGGTGGCAGGGGCGTACAAATGTATGGGCTCTCTTCCCGGACGAGAAGGGTTGTGTCGGGACCGTCGAAGATGAACCGGTAGGTCACCAGAGCCGACTGATCCAGCGAATCGAGCTGCACGGAGAGGGTTGCCTCCTCACCGGGTGAAAAACGGAACCTTCGTTTCTCTTTGAAGAATATCTCGCCGTTAAGCTTTCCGGATGCCATCGCTTCGAACCGGCCGCGGATAATATAATGGTCTGAAAGGTTCCTCAGTTTTACAGTTTTTTTCAGCTGGTTTCCTTCGAAGGTAAATGGGGCGGAGGTGTGATCGAGCAGGAAGTACTCAGCCATTCCGGTCATACTGATCACCCGGTCGCCGGTATAGATCCCTCCCTGGCCTCCCTGGTCGTACACCCTGACGGCAA
>CAYWHQ010000523.1:0-2229 GCA_964457665.1 uncultured Prolixibacteraceae bacterium
GTGGCGTATCATGGAAGCGGCAGGAACAGCGGGGTGTTGCATGCCGGATTTTACTATTCGGCTGATTCACTGAAGGCCAGATTCACCCGCGACGGAAATATTCAGCTCAAGGAGTATGTAAAAAAGAACGGACTTAAAATTAACGAGTGCCAGAAGGTGGTGGTGGCCAAGGACGAGTCGGAGATCGAAGGGATCTATGAACTGGAACGTCGCGGGAAAAGAAACGGGGTAGATGTGAAGGTGATAACCGAAGCCGAGATGAAGGATATTGACCCGAATGCGAAGACCTGCCAGGTGGCGCTCCACTCCCCGAATACCGCAACGGTCGATCCTACGGAGGTCAGCATGGCGATCCGCCGCGACCTCGAAGGAACAGGGGTCAGATTCCTTTTCGGCGACGGTTATGCATCGAAGGTGGATGGCCACACGATCCGCACCACGAAGGGCAGGAATATATCGGCCACCAAAATCATCAATGCGGCCGGTCTTTACGCCGACAAGATTGCCAAACAGTTTGGTTTCTCCCAGGGCTACACCATCATCCCGTTCAAGGGGATCTACCTGAAGTATACGAAGCCCGACAAGCCCATCCGGACCAATATTTATCCGGTGCCGAACCTGAAGAATCCCTTTCTCGGGGTTCATTACACTATCACCGTGGATGGAACGATCAAGATCGGCCCCACCTCCATCCCTGCCTTCTGGCGTGAGAATTACAAGGGAGCCGACAACTTCAGGCTGGATGAACTGAGCAACATCCTGGGCTGGGAGGCCCGCCTGTTCCTGTCAAACGCCTTTGGATTCAGGAGTCTTGCCTTCGAGGAGATGCGGAAGTATAACCGCTCGTGGTTCGTGAAGCAGGCCACCAGCCTGGTTCACTCGATCGATCAGTCGGGGTTCAACCAGTGGAGCAAGCCGGGCATCCGGGCCCAGCTGCTCAACATGAAGACCCTCGAACTGGTGATGGACTTTGTGGTGGAGGGCGACCAGCATACGATCCATGTGCTGAATGCCGTGTCGCCGGCCTTCACCAGCAGTTTCCCCTTCGCGAAATGGGTGGTGGAAACCTATATTGACAAGGCATGATCAGCGTAATACATCTTTGTTTGTTTTTCAGGTAAAATTGCAAATATGGAAACGGTTTTGAGATACAAGCGGGAGGATCTGATGGACTTCGTGATCCGGTACATGACTAAACTCGGGGTTTCGGAGGATCACGCCCGTATCGTTGGAAAGGTACTTTTATGCGCCGATCTCCGTGGGGTGGAATCGCACGGACTTCACCGCATGGCCTCCTATTACGGCAACAGGATCCGGAGCGGATTCATGGATCCCGCAACCCCGTGGAAGATCGAATCGGAGACCCTCTCCACCGCCCTGATCGACGGAGGAAACGGACTCGGACAGGTAACAGGTTACCATGCCATGAAGATGACCATCAGCAAGGCGAAACAGTGCGGAATAGGGATGGTGACGGTGCGAAACAGCAACCATTACGGCATTGCCGGCTATTATGCCCTGATGGCGCTCGAGGATGGCATGATCGGACTGAGTATGACCAACTCGCAGCCTCTGGTTGCTCCGACTTACGGCCGGACTGCGGTTCTCGGCACCAATCCCATTGCCGTGGCGGCCCCGTCGGGCCGGCGTTTTCCCTATCTGCTCGACATGGCCACCAGCGCCGTGGCCTATGGGAAGATTCAGGTGTATGAGAAGAAAAAGGAGAAGATCCCCATTGGCTGGGGAATCGATGAAGATGGCAATGTAACCAACGAGCCCTCGAGGATCAAACCCGGCGGCCACGGCGCTCTGCTACCCCTGGGCGGAATGGAGATCACGGCAGGATACAAAGGATACGGGCTGGCTGTGCTGGTTGAGATACTGTGTTCCGTACTCTCCGGCGGGAGTTTCCTTACCCAGGTCGGTGGCCCCTCGCGGCCCGGCCCAAGCGGCGTCAGCCACTTTTTCATGGCCATCAACATCGAAGCTTTCCGGCCGGTTTTCGACTTCAAGGAGTCGATGGACCAGATGATCGACCTGCTGAAAGCCTCCCCGCTGGCCATTGGCCGCGACGAGATCCTCGTGGCCGGGGAAAAGGAGTTCGAATATGCGAAATTCAACCGCGAACACGGCGTTCCGCTGATTAAGCCCATCGTCGACGATCTCGTACGCGAAGGCGAAAAAATCGGCGTACCCTTCGACTGCCCCCCGGTGATGGAGTAAAGCATA
>CAYWHQ010000524.1:0-2226 GCA_964457665.1 uncultured Prolixibacteraceae bacterium
AGACAGAATCAGCAACCAGCAGGAGACCTTTCTCTTCAACAATGCACTTCAGCTTAAACGGGGGTCTAATGAAATTTAAAAACAGCAGGAGATCATAAAACACGACGATGAGATCGTCCTGCTGAAGAGCCGGATCAGAAATGCGTATCAGTTGAAATACGACAACGGGATCTGCCCGATGAACGACCTGATCAACGCCATCAACAAAGAGAGCGAGGCAAAGCGGAACCAGGTCCTGCATGAGGTGCAACTGCTTCTCAGCCTCTACAGCTACAAAGCAAAAACAGGAAATTAATTCAAACCCATAAAACATTATCTTATGAAATTCAGGTTCATTTTATTATCAGCCCTCACACTCCTGCTGTTTTCGTGCAATAACGGCAAGCTGAAATCCGATGCGGCAGGCAACTTTGAAGCGGTTGAGACCGTGGTTTCGGCTGAAGCCAGCGGTAAGATCCTGGCCTTTTCGATTACCGAAGGCGAAGTGCTGAAGCCCGGACAGGTGGTCGGCTATATCGACAGCACCCAGCTTTACCTGACCAAACTGCAACTGAAACAAAGCCGGAAGGCGATCCTTACCGGCCGGCCCGACATCACCACCCAGCTCGAATCCCTGCAGAAGGAGCTGGCCAATGCCATCTCCGACCGGAACCGTATTCAGAATCTGGTAAAGGGGGAGGTTGCCTCTCAGAAACAACTCGACGACGCCAACACCAGGGTCGAGGTGCTTCAGGCACGGATCGATGCTCAGAAAAGCGCTCTCAGCACCAACTCCAATGCGCTGACCGAGCAGGGAGGAACGGTTGAGGTGCAGCTGGCCATGATCGAGGATCAGCTGAAGAGATGCCGGATCGTCAATCCGGTCGAGGGTACTGTGCTTGCAAAATACACCGAACCCTTCGAGATGACCGCACAGGGCAGGCCGCTATACAAGATCGCCGATCTCAACAACATGTATATCAGGATCTACGTCAGCGAAACCCAACTTTCACAAATCAAAACGGGTCAGAAGGTTCAGGTGCTCATCGACAGTGACGACAAAGATTATAAAAAGTATGAAGGGACCATCAGCTGGATCTCCTCCAAGGCTGAATTCACCCCAAAGATCATCCAGACCAAAGAGGAGCGGGTTACCCTTGTATACGCCGTTAAGGTGCTTGTAAAGAACGACGGCTACCTGAAGATCGGGATGCCGGGTGAGGTGAATTTCGTAAAATAGATCCATGACACCAAAATCAATCATTTCGGTCGATCACCTGTCAAAATCCTTCGGAGTGGTCAACGCCCTTCAGGATATCTCCTTTGAGGTGGGCGAAGGGGAGATATTCGGATTCATAGGTCCCGACGGAGCAGGCAAGACAACCCTTTTCCGGATCATTACCACCCTGCTGCTTCCCGACAAAGGAAAGGTCACCGTTATGGGACTCGACTGCGTAAAAGGCTTCAGGGAGCTCCGGAAACATATCGGTTACATGCCCGGGAGGTTTAGTCTCTACATGGACCTGACGGTGGAAGAGAACCTGAATTTCTATGCCACCGTCTTCGGAACCACTATAAGGGAAAATTACGATCTGATCGCCGACATCTATTCGCACATAGAGCCCTTCAAAAACAGGCCTGCCGGAAAACTGTCGGGAGGAATGAAACAAAAACTCGCGCTCTCCTGCGCGCTGATCCACAAACCGGTCCTGTTGGTACTCGATGAACCGACCACCGGGGTGGATGCCGTATCGCGCGCCGAATTCTGGGAGATGCTGAAAAAACTGAGGAAGTACAACATTACCATCCTGGTATCCACACCATATATGGATGAGGCCATGCAATGCGACCGGGTAGCCCTCATTCAGGAGGGAAAGATCCTGACCGTAGACGAACCCGTAAAAATTACCGAAGGATTCAGCAGGAAACTCTTCAGCGCAGAGGCCCGTCAGAAGCATATGCTGATCACAGCACTGAGAAAATATCCCGGGGTATTCACCGCCTATCCTTTCGGAGAATCGGTACATGTAACATTCAAGGACGACCGGTTTGACGACACACTTCGTTCCTTTTTGGCGGATGCGGGTCTTACCGGCGTCAGTATAACGGAAACCAAAGCAGGGATCGAAGACCGGTTCCTGGAGTTAATGACAAAGGAGTGACCTCATGAACGACAAGGTAATTTCTGTAAGGAACCTGGTGAAGAGGTTCGGGAACTTCGTTGCCAACGACCACCTCAGTTTCGAG
>CAYWHQ010000525.1:0-2225 GCA_964457665.1 uncultured Prolixibacteraceae bacterium
GGATGGCAGGGGAGGAAAATTTCGGCCAGGTCTTCGTGACCGATACCAGTATCGATAGGATAAAAGTTTTGTTCGATACCTTTCCTGCCGATCATAAAGTTTTCTACCTTCCATTCCGGGAAGATCAATAATCGTAACTTTGCAGCCTGATTCCGGAACCGATGAAGCGAGGAGAAGTGATGCCGCTGAAGGCCGTCATTGAAGAGTTTCTGCAAACTTTCCGTCTGCGCGACAAGCTCTGCGAGCAAAAGGTGATGGACGCTTGGAGAGGCGTTGCAGGTGAGATGATTTACAGGCATACGGTCAATCTTTCAGTGAAGAAAAAGGTTTTACGGGTCAGGATCGATTCGGCGCCGTTGCGCCATGAACTGATGTTTTCGCGCCGTCAGCTGGTGGAAAGGCTCAATGCTGCCACCGGGGCCGAGGTTATCGCCGACATCGTATTTATCTGAGATGAAGAGAAGGATCATTTTCCGGGATCAGGATATTGTGGATTTTTGTCGTGCCACCCACGACATCAATGAGGTACATGATCCCGGGTATATGGCCGGAATCGGGAAACGGGCGATCGTGCCCGGTATGTTCGCCTTTTCGGCTGCCATCAACCTTGCAAGCCGGTTTTTAAAGGAGGAGGGAAATACCATCCGGGTATTCTTCAATACCCTGCTCAGCTCCGGAGATTTTGCCGACCTGGTGGCTGAACCTGGCGGGATGGAGGGAGATCGGTTTTGCAGGATTTATGCCATCAACCACAAGGATACACTCACCACGGGAGAGGAGCACACCCGCATCTTTTCTGCGCCGGTTGTAATGCCCATGCAGGAAGAGGGTATTGTCAGGAGCCTGCCGCTTGAGACCCGGCAGATAGCGGAGTTCACACGGCTGGTAGGAGCCGGCGATCCGGAGGTGGCAGGTTACCTGTTTGCGATTTCGTACGCTTCCCAGGCTTTGTATAAGAGTATTGCCGGGGCTGTGACCGAAACCGAATTTGAGATTGACGACCTGATCAACCATTCGGGCCGCATCTCTCCTTTCTATCAGTCGCTCGAGATCTCCCTGCCAAGGCCTATCCCACCGCTGGTCTCAGAAGGAGAACTCCTCTACAGAACACATTTTGTAAGGGAGAAGTTTCGCAAGATTTACCTGGCATTTCTGCAATGCGAACAGGGGGGGGAGGTGCTTTTCCGTTCCCGGTACAGGTTGATGGCCATCCCCGATGCGGTCATTCTGCGGATGGCCAAGGATATACCGCGCCGGTGATCCTTTTAACCGCCATTACGGATCAGAGCTGTTATTTTATCAGGCAGGAGAGCAGTTTCTCCCCTTCCAGGTATCCCTCCAGGAGGTCGCCGATCTGAACAGGCCCGACTCCTGCCGGCGTACCGGTGAAGATGTAGTCGCCGGTACGAAGGGTCATGAAACCTGAGACAAAGGAGATGAGTGTTTTAAAAGAGTGGAGCATCATGGATGAATTGCCTTCCTGGACCGTCTTTCCATTGATATCAAGCCGGAAGGAGATATTTTTCAGGTCGCGGAAGCTCGAAACAGGCAGGAATTTACTGACGGGAGCCGATCCGTCGAAACCTTTCGAGGGTGTCCAGGGCAGCCCTTTCTGCTTGGCCGTATCCTGGAGGTCGCGGGCCGTGAAATCAATTCCCAGTCCGATCCCGTCGATATACTGCAGGGCAAACCTGGGCTGGATAGCCTTCCCGACCCTGCCAATACGAAGCACCAGTTCAATCTCATGATGGATGTTGCTTGAAAAACCGGGATAATAAAAAGGTCTGTTCCGGATAACCAGGGCTGAGTCAGGTTTGAGGAAAAACACGGGTTCGGTCGGTACCGCACTCTGAAGCTCCCTGATATGATCAGCGTAGTTTCTTCCTATACAGATGATTTTCATGGCTGGAAGAGGTTTGGTTTTTCATTTGCATCAGCGGTTCCCCGGATCTTCAGGGAGGTAACGACCTTTTTGGTAGAGAGGGGAAATTCACTTTTCATGATCCAGTCGTAATAGGAGGGTTCGTCCCTGAAGACATCGTTTACCAATTTCCCCTTGTGTTTGCCAAAATTGAACACAATCTGGTCACGCTCGTTCCTGACAATGTGACCCACCAGGTCGACATTCCGGCTCGAATGGGAGAAAGCGCTGAGTGAAGGAATATCGTTGACCACGGGACGGGTGGTTTTTCCGTTGCGGTCTTTGAATTCCGTATCGCGGTACC
>CAYWHQ010000526.1:0-2214 GCA_964457665.1 uncultured Prolixibacteraceae bacterium
CTGGCCATAAGTCTTCGAAGGCAAAATTGACAAACCCTGTTTCATCCGGGTAAAAGGAGTTATAGGCCCTTGTGGGATCAGCCGGGTAAGCGTCCGACACATCCGGAACTCCGTCGCCGTCGGCATCAGGGGGCGGAGGAGGAGCGCCGCCGGGGATACAAGGAGGGTTTGGCGGTACATCATTGACACAAAAAGTAATGCTGGGAGGGATTACCGGTTCCATGACCTCGATCCCATTGGCATCACAAATGTCGATATTTCCCGAAACCACAGCAGAGCCTCTGATAATGGTCATGTTGGTCACATTGACCCGATGATAATATGGGGCGGCGCATAAATCCATAAAGGTACCCTTGACGAAAAGACTTCCGGTTTCGATCAGTACCGAACCATCGGGAATAAAATAATTGGTTGTGAACTGTTCCATTTCAATGGCGCCGGTAACCTTAAGAGAAGAGCCACCCTTGAAATCGACTGCCCCGAAATTCGAGAAGTTGCCCGTAACCTCCACACGGCATTTATTCTGAAAATAACCGGTGTTGTAATTGGTGAACGATCCGCCAATGATCATGGTGCCCCCGTTCCACTGGAAGTTAGAGCTGAAATTGGAAAAATTCTGTGCCAGGTTGACCGTCGCGCCGGCCAGATTGTTAAATTTTCCACCCCCGCTTACGGAAAGTGCCTGAGCACTAAAAGAGCCGTTATTCTCAAAATAGCTGCCATTCGTGAGCTGCAGATATTGCACAAAGGTCATTGTACCGTAGTTGACCAGGCCGGCATTGTTGGGATACTGGATAAAACCGGGACAATGAAACACCCCGGTGGAACTGATCTCTATCTTGCAAGGATTTCCTGAAGAAGTAACGTTGGAGATGTTGGCTGTACCGCAAATCACTACCTTCATGGCGCCACTGTTGAAGTGAATGGTTCCGTTAAGGGTTCCTGTAACACAAACCACCTCTCCTGAATTCACGGTGAGATTGGTCTGGGTACCGGAGATTGTGTAGCTGCATCCGGAAGCACAGGTTGGAGCCATGACTTCTCCCTTCAACCCACCGGTTTCGCGTCCAAAGGTAAAATCAATGTGGTTGCCGGTCACTGCTGCCACTGCGAACTCCGAATAACTCCCTCTCTGCAGTTTCAGATATACCTCCTGCATGGTTAAAGGAATCCGGATTTCGGTCGTGAACGATCCTTGTTTTCCAAGATTACCTGAGGAGATCAGCTTACCACCTGAGCCAGGATTGCTGTCGTAAATAAATATCGATCCCGCAGCCAGATCACCGGATTCGTCAGCGACATGGACGGATGCATCCCGGTAATTCTCAAATCCGAACTGATGGTCGATCTTAAGGGATAAGAACGACCTGGGGAGGTCGGGTGCCTCTTTCGTCTCTTTTTTACAGGACCCAAGGGGCAGTATGCTTGCCATGGTAACTATTGCAATGGGAATAACTACTCTCCGAATGATAATGTGTTTCATTTCCGGCTGTTATTTTTCAAACAATAAAAATACAACGAAAAATAGCTAAAAATGAAACACTTACGAAGAAATAATGCACGTTTACAAGAAAATAGTGCACACCGTACAGGATTTAATGGGAGCAATCCGTCTGAACACGTTATCTTTTTTGCTATTAAACCAGCAATATCATAGTTTCATCCTGAGAACACTATGCGGCATAGGTACTATCAGGCGGTTCTCTTTCCCGAAACCGTGACCAATCACCGATATTATCCGGAACTTCGATGGCAGATCACCCTTAACTTCCGAAAACACCAGTTCCCCGGAGTCCGGTTCAAACCGGATCTCCTGTAACCGGCACAGCCCTTTTTCATAGTCATAGGTCACCCCGTCGTCCTCGTAAAGCAGGAAGGATCCCGGCCGGTCTCCCTTATACATATGGATTTCAAGGGTATCTGAAGGTTTTTCTGAGGTATTTTGCACGACCGACTGCATGGGCAGGATGCCGGAGGCCTTTACAAATACCGGCAGGTCATCGAGGGGCGCTTCGACCAGTACTTCCTGTCCACCTTCGTAATATTGATCCGTACTCATCCGGTACCATCCGCCGGCCGGCAGGTAGACCTTCACGAAGCGCTGGGTGCAGGAGACCGGCGCCACCAGGAGCTGACTGCCAAACATGTATTGGTTCTGGTAGGCCCACCACCAGATCTTCTCATCACGGGTGTAATCAATTGCCAGGCTGCGTG
>CAYWHQ010000527.1:0-2213 GCA_964457665.1 uncultured Prolixibacteraceae bacterium
AAACCACAGTCAGAATCAGTACGATTCCGGCATATTTTACTATTGTTGTTTTCATGTTTGTCTGTTTATCAGTTTATAACATCGCAAAATTATGATGCACATATAGTTATATAAAGTGATAACTCGTAGGTGTGACCAAAAGCAGTTATAATGCTTCTGCTTTTCTTGTAAATGAACCACATCCCCTTGTTCATCCTTCAACCATCAAAACCGTTGATTAGAAAGGCATACAGAAGATATTCCGGGTTGCTTATATGTTATTTTTATTAGTATCTGTATTCTTTCCGGGTGTAAGTGTGAGCAGCCTCCCGGTAAGTGTGGATTTGAAGAATAGATGTATCTTTGTCGGGTTCCCTATGACAAAGATTTTTGATGACCTGAATGATGCCCAGGCCGAAGCGGTAAAAGCCACGGAAGGTCCGGTCATTGTCATTGCCGGAGCCGGATCCGGAAAGACCCGCGTATTGACATACCGCGTGGCTTACCTGGTCGAACTTGGGGTGGATCCCTTTCACATCCTGGCGCTCACATTTACGAACAAAGCCGCCAGGGAAATGACCGACCGGATCGTTGAGCTGGTCGGCCATGAAGCAAAAAATGTCTGGATGGGAACCTTCCATTCTGTTTTTGCACGGATTCTGCGGATCGAGGGCCACCGTCTCGGATTTCCGCCCAACTATACCATCTACGACACCGACGATTCCAAAAGGGTTATCCGGGCTCTGATCAGGGAAAACAACCTCGACGAAAAAGTATACAATCCCGGTTACATTCTTCACAGGATCTCCTCGGCCAAAACCAGTCTGCTTTCAGCACAGGATTACAACGCGAATCCGGAGATAACGGAATATGACTCCTCGTCGGGAAAACCTTTTACAGGACAACTTTTCACCCTGTACCAGAACCGGCTAAAGAGGGCATCGGCAATGGATTTCGATGATCTGTTGTTCAACACGAATGTGCTGCTGAGAGATTTTCCCGATGTTCTTTACAAATACCAGCAGAAATTCCGGTACATCCTTGTCGATGAATATCAGGACACCAATTACGCGCAATATCTGATCGTAAAAAAACTCAGCGCCAATAATGAGAATCTCTGCGTGGTTGGTGATGACGCTCAAAGTATCTACGCCTTCCGTGGAGCCAACATTCAGAATATCCTGAACTTTAAAAATGACTATCCCGATTTTCGCATATTCAAGCTGGAACAGAACTACAGGTCCACCAAAACCATTGTCGCAGCCGCCAATCAGGTAATCGCGAAAAACAAGAACCAGATTTATAAGGAGATATGGACGCAGAACGGCAACGGCGACCGGATCACACTCCTGAAAGCCGCCACGGATACGGAAGAGGGAAATCTGGTTGCGCAATCGATCTTTGAACAAAAGATGAACCGGCAACTTCCGAATAACGCCTTTGCCATTCTTTATCGTACCAACGCCCAGTCGCGCGCCATGGAAGAGGCTTTGCGGCGGCTCAATATCCCCTGCAGGGTATACGGAGGCGTATCGTTTTACCAGCGAAAGGAGATCAAGGATCTGCTGGCCTACTTCAGGTTAACTATTAACAACCGTGACGAGGATGCCTTGTTGAGGATCATCAACTACCCCGCCAGGGGAATCGGGAAAACAACGATCGAAAAACTTGTTGTGGCAGCAGATCAGGCGGGAACAGGAATATTCGACCTGCTGGAACATCCCACAGGCCGTTTGGCGATACCCTCCGGCACCAGAGAGAAACTGAACGGCTTCATCACGATGATCAGGAGTTTCACGGCAATGACCCATTCGAAAAATGCCTACGAGCTGGCCCGTCATATTGCCTCTTCATCTGGCATCCTCAAGGAATTGTATGATGACAGAACCCCGGAAGGTGTCAGCCGCTATGAAAACCTCGAGGAGTTGCTGAACGCGATCAGGGAGTTTACCGAAACGCCGGGATCCAACCCGGAAACGGGAGAGATAGAACCATCGGTGGTCAGAACACTCGGAGAGTTTATGCAGGACGTGGCATTGATTACCGATGCAGATCTTAACGATGATGAAGATCAGAACAAAGTCAGCCTGATGACAGTACATTCGGCTAAAGGACTTGAATTCCCGTGTGTCTTTGTGGTCGGAATGGAGGAAAACCTCTTCCCTTCCATCCAGTCGATGAACTCCAGGGCCGACCTGGAGGAGGAACGAAGGCTCTTTTATGTGGCTGTTACA
>CAYWHQ010000528.1:0-2211 GCA_964457665.1 uncultured Prolixibacteraceae bacterium
TCACCCTTCCTCCGGTGGTTAACTCCTGAATGTTTGTGACCAGAAAGACGGTAAGGAGAACGAGCATCACAAGGCTTTTAATCAGGTTGAGGAAAGGTTCGAGTGCCATATATCCGAACGGACGCGTTTTCGTTTCCGGAGTTTTTATCAGAGCAATTACTTTCAGAGAGATAACCGCCATGATCAGGGTGATGAATGTATACAATCCGTCGAGCAGGATGGCCTGCGATTTTGCGATGAGGGCCAGGGTGATTGCGCTGCAGGCGAGCAGGATACTCCCCGCAACGGAGATCTTTATACCTCTTTTTTCATAATCCTTTTCCATATCGATACTTTATATTTAGAATTCTTTTCTTTTGTTAGCCGTAGCGCTCATCACCCGGCACCCTCATTCTATTACAATCAGGGAGAGCGAAGTCACTCCGCAAACCCCGAAATAACCCGCTCCGCCTGTACTCAGGTTGGTGGATACGTTGGCATTGGCAGTCGGGAAGAGGCTGCCCTGCCAGGTGGTTTCCAGGAGCAGTTCGCGGATAAAAGATGCATGACCGGCACTCAGGGAATAACGTCGTTCGGTGATCAGACTGCCGGCAGGGAATGAGACGATCTCCACGGCAGGGGCAAAGATCTCGCTGACATCCAGGGTCGGGAGGGTATAAAATAAAAGCCTGGCATGGCACGAATCGGCCGGAACCATCTCATAACCGGGAACCGCGCTCCAGTCGATCAGAATCTCCCACATCGCCGGGTAGGTGGCACTGAAGGCTTCAGCTACCCACTCGATGTGAAAGAGGTCGTTGCTTTCGTTCTTTATGTAGGTGAGCTCATTGAAGAGCCTCCCTGGTTCCATCGCTGCCCTGGCGCTGTATATGTTTCCTCCATGGAAAATCTGAAGGGTGTATGTTTTACCCACTTCGGCCCTGAACAATCCTGCAGTATGGTAACGGCCCGGTACAAGACTGTCCTCCTTCAGTATCCATGCGCTGTCCTCGTTGCTCACCAGTACGATCGCGCCGGTGACCGGGGTTGCAGGGTCATTCAGCGCTGCCACCGGCTCCGAAAGCTTCACCTGCTGCACCTTCCATTCATCGGTCAGAATTCCTTCCACTACAAGTCGTACCGGTGGATCTGAGTCAAAAACCCAGTTGGTTTTCTTAATACAACCGGATAAACTCAGGAGAAGAATGCAGAGCGCTGTGAGGAGGCAAGGGGCAGGAGATATCGGGCATGAAGATGGGTTATTAGGTGCAGCTCCGTCATAAAACCCGGCAAGCCTGACTCCGGTCTCAAATAATTTAGGTTCCTTTAACCATTTCATACCATCAAATTTTTAAAACCTGAACAGATAATTAATGGAAGGCACAATCCCGGCAACCGACAACGTCGTAGGGATCAGTTCCGACGTGACATACGTATTGGAAGGGATGACCAGTTTGCCATCAGAACCTTCGGTGCGGTTGAAGTTGAACGAGAAGGGATTCAGTCTTCCATAGGCATTGTAAAGGGTAAACATGAGCTGGTGGCGGAACCGGTCTCCGGGTTTGTTAAACCGGCAGGTGATGGCAAGGTCGAGCCGGTGGTAATCGGGGAGGCGCGTATTGTTGCGTGAACCGTAGATGGGAACAGTATAGCCGTTCAGGTAATAGAATCCCGTGGGAGTTGTCACCGGATTGCCGGTGAGGTAAATCCAGGTAGCAGAGAGTGACCACCGGTTACGGCTCTCCCAGGCAACATTCAGGATAAAGTTGTGTGGGCTGTCGAAAGAGGCTGGATATCTTACGCCGCCATTGATACCGGGGGTGGTGACCATGCTGCGCGACCAGGTGTAACCTGCCCAGCCTGTGACACGGCCTGCACTCCGGCGTACCAGCAGCTCCAGTCCCCATGCGTCGGCGGTACCCTGGCGAACCTCGCCTTCGATGAGCGGATTGTAGAGCATGTTGGCATGGTCACGATAGTCGATATGGTTATGGAACCGCTTATAGTAACCTTCGGCCGAGAGAGTCAATCCTGCTCCCGGGATCTTCCCGGCCACACCGAGGGTGTACTGGTCGGCCTGTTGCGGATCGATGTTGGGACCTGCCGGTACCCATACTTCGAGCGAGGTAAAGGGACCCGTGGAGTTGGAGAGTGTCTGCATGAGCTGGATGGTTCGGGCGTAGCCAGCGTGGAACGAGATGTTCTGGCTGGGAATGCAGCGTATCGTGAGGC
>CAYWHQ010000529.1:0-2194 GCA_964457665.1 uncultured Prolixibacteraceae bacterium
AGCCGAAATGGTGGACAGCGATCCGTTTACGATTCATCCGGCAAAGTTACGATCCTTTCGGGTTTCTGAGATAACCCTGAAGAAGGATGCCTCCGATGATCAGGACGAGGCCTGTGACGGTCGACCACAGGATTTCTTCACCGACCACGAACCGGATCAGTACAAGTGAGATGAATGGCGACAGGTAAATCAGATTGGAGACCCTCGCAGTGTTTACTGATAAACGCAGGGCATTGATCCACAGGATAAAGGTTATCCCCATTTCAAACAGTCCGATATAAACTGCTCCTGCCATTCCCTCTGCCGTGGGCCATGAAAACCGGCCGGTGAACATCTGAAAGAGGAGTGTGCAGATAAAGCCTGACGCAAAGCCAAGCATGAGTTTGATCCTGTTATCACCCGGCGTCCGAAGGTTGATGATCCAATAGAATGCCCAGAAGACGGCGCTGCCGATTGCCAGGGCTACGCCTGCGGGATCGGAGAATTGCATGCCGGTGAGGTTACCTTTTGTACTGATAAAAAGGATTCCTGTGAAACTGATCAGAATGGCAGCAATGCTCCAGGAGCTTATTTTCTGACGGAGAAGCGGAACCGAAAGGAGTACCAGCACAACGGGCCAGATGTAGTTCAGGGTGCCTGCCTCCTGTGCCGGAAGTAATTCATAGGCCCTGAGAAGTACCAGGTAATACAGGAAGGGGTTCAGGATCCCCGCGAACAATGCCAGGACAAAGGTTTTGGCAGGGATCATTGTCAGTTCCCGTAATTTGCCCGATGCTGCCACAGAAACGAAATGGACCATCAATGCTAAAAGACCCGACCAGAGAAGAAGATTGGAGTAATCGATGAACCTAAGGGATATTTTGAAGGCTGAACCGATGGTCGACCAGCACACGACGGCAGCCAGGGCGTACAGGTAAGCGTTTTTCTGCGCACTCATTCCGGCGGCTAAGATAGTCAGGTTTGCGAAAATTATTCTATTTTTGCGGCTGTTAAGAGGTTCACATATGAAAAAACTTGCCGTTGTTGCCCTTGGAGGTAATGCCTTGCTGAGGGGAGACCAGAAAGGTACCATCAGCGAGCAGGAGGCCAACGCCGCTGCTACTGCCGAATGTCTGCTGAAACTGATCAAGCGGGGATACAATATCGTAATCACCCATGGCAACGGGCCCCAGGTCGGTAACATTATGCTGGCAAATTCGGCCGGGCATAAGCTGTTTGGCATTCCTGAGATGCCGCTGGATATCTGTGTGGCTTATTCGCAGGGATTTATCGGATATGTGATCGAACAACAGCTAAAGAACGTGCTTGAAAAGGCCGAGATGGAGCGGGACATTATCACGATCACGACCCAGGTGCTGGTCAACAAGGATGACCCGGCCTTTCAGAATCCCACGAAACCTGTGGGTCCTTATTATACTGCTGAAGATGCTGAACGGATGAGCAAGGAGACGGGCTCTGTCTTCAGGGAGGATCCACGCGGGCGGGGATGGCGCAAGGTTGTAGCATCGCCCCGGCCACTTGTCATCCTTAACAAGAATACCATCCAGAAAATTGCCCGCGAGGACAATATCGTTATCGCCGTGGGAGGTGGCGGCATTCCGGTCTATTACGTGGAACCCAATAAACTGGAGGGCATCGATGCCGTGATTGATAAGGATCTCGCATCCGCGCTGCTGGCATCCCAGATCAATGCTGATAAATTCTTCATTCTTACTGATGTCCCGAAGGTATGTATCCATTTCAACACACCCCAGGAGAAGAGTTTTGACAGAATGACCATTGCGGAAGCGAAAAAATATCTCGACGAGGGTCAGTTTCCCGAGGGCAGCATGGGACCCAAGGTCAGGGCAGCGATACAGTTTGTGGAAAGTTCAGGAAAAGATACCATAATAACCAAAACCACGATGCTGGGCATTGACAACGGGGGTACGAGGATCACACTGGTTTAGAAGACCATCTTCCTCATCTGTAACCCCTGTATTCCGTTCAGTTCGTTCTCCATCTTCAGCACATCGTCATAAGGGCCCGTCATTTCGAGCAATATGAGATTCTTCTCACGCTCTTCGCCGGGTCCTGTATCATGCAGCCCGAGCCTGGTCCTGATCGAGCAGCCGTATTTGGTGAGGATATGCTGAACCTGGCTTATGTTGTTGCCTCTTTCCCGGATCTGTATCCCTAATATGCAGGTCTGGTC
>CAYWHQ010000530.1:0-2191 GCA_964457665.1 uncultured Prolixibacteraceae bacterium
TCCGTAGTCAGATGCTCTATTCAGTTGAGCTACGGGGCCAGGACAATTTACGAATTACGAAGTACAATTTACAAAGTACGTTTACTTCGGGGTGCAAAGGTAGTGAATTTTATTTTTTCTTATTCATCCGGTCTAAAAGTTTTAGCAACTCCCCACCGGTGCCGATCCTGTAACCCTCGGAGAGGTAGCAGATATCTCCGGCGGGCGTCAGAAGCACGACAACCGGAAAGGACCGCCCGGTAAATCCTTCAACCGCCTGACGCAGGTCGCCGATCGAAGCCGGATTGGTGGTGATATATCGGGTCTGGACGGGAAGCTCTTTTTCATACTGCGTCCGGAAGGAATGCTTTTCAGCATCATTTTTGAACAGAAGCAGGAGGTTCACGTCTGAATGGTTGAATTCGATGCGTTTCACACGGAGATCCGAAACGAAATGTTTGGTGGGTTCGCGGTCGGGTTCGAGCCAGGCCAGTATCACCGGTTTTTTGCCATTGATTTCAACGGTTTTCCCCATGTCAAGATCCATAAAGAGGTTCTTCATGTCAACCTTGCCTAGGATAGCATCCGGAGCCGGATCGGTACGAAGCTTCAGGGAACGGGTAATGTGCTTTCCCGGATCAACGGTAAAATAGTTCAGCTCGGTCATAACGGTACCGTCGGGCTTCCGGTTGCCCGTCACCAGCAGGTAATAGCCGGGATCGACCGATACCGTGGCAGGATAGGACCGGAAGACGGGATCGGATTCATAATCCAGCGACTGGAAAAAGCCGTCGCGGTAATTTTCCAGCGTGAAGTGGGTATAATAAACGGGCGTTACGGGATTCGAAGGATCATTCAACAGGGTTATGGTTCCCTCTTCTAGGGTTGGTTCCGTGCCGTGGCCGGCTGCATCGTTCCATTTCCCCTTCGCATGGTACTGGGGTATGGCAGTGGCAGATTCAAGCCGGGCAGGGATTCCGAAACTTCGGCAGATAGCAACGAAGAGTATATTCTCTGACCGGGGGTCGGTGACGCGCAGCGAGAGGCTCCCGGCAGGAGAAATGGGCGCTCTGCCATAGTTGGCGGTGGCATCGGTTCGGATGTTATCCTTTATCCATTGCATCACCGTGGCGGGATCATTGCGGAAGTTCATGGCCATTCCTGTATCGAATCGTTTCTGGATCACAGCCCTCCAGGGCCGCAGGCCTTCGAGGCTGATTCTGGGATTTAGAATATACCTGGCTACCAACCCCCTGTCGGTTTCAAGCGGCGGGAAGGTGAGGAAATGGTCAAGATGGTCCTTTAATGCAGCGGGATCGGCATCGCGGAGATCCTTTTCGGACAGGACCGTCAGGAGAGGGAAAACCCATGGCCGCAAAGGATCGGGCACACCTGAAATGAATCCAACCAGTTCACGCCAGTTCCCGCGCGATAACCGGAGAAATCTCCACAGGGTGTCGGGGTGCATCTGCAGGGTTCCTGCCAGCCTGTAACTCATGGCCGAATCGATGAATGTGCTTTCATAAGCGCGCCTGATCTCATCCTCAAAAGCAAGCCGCCGGGCATTGGTCTGCTTCAGCGAATCGCTGACAGTGGTGGAGGATTCGCCGGGAGGAGGCGGGACGAAGTCATATGACTCCTGGTATTCGTAACCCGGTTTGAGCGAGAGCTTCAGCCCGAAGGTATCGGTGAGACTCACCGTCACCTTTCCATACCCGTAGAGTCCCTTCCGGGCCGACCACACGAGAAGGTCGCCATACCCTGTTTCAAAGCTGCAACATCCATTCCGGTCGGTAAAGGTCTGGTGGATGGGGTAAAACTCGGCATAGTTGTATAGCCTGAATTCCACCGTAGCGCTGTCGGCCGGATTGCCAAAGGCATCGGTGACCTTCACGGTAATGCGCTTCACGGGAGCGTAGTTGGAGAGCACATTGATCCTCGTAAACCGGGGATCACTTAAAAGTTTGTCTTCAGGGCCCTGGTATACGCCAAACACATTGGTGCTGACCAGCATTGCCCTGGTTGCAGGCACAGTGAACCAGGCCAGGTCAAGATCTGGTTCCGGCTCGCATGCCCCGATGAAATGCCATTTTCCATCCACCCAGACCTCTACCCAGGCATGGTTGTCGTCGCTGTGCGCCCAGCGGGGGGTGTAGCATTGCCTTGCAGGGATCCCGACCGACCGGAGTGCGGCCACGGTGAAGGTCGACTC
>CAYWHQ010000531.1:0-2178 GCA_964457665.1 uncultured Prolixibacteraceae bacterium
TAAAACTCAGGTCCCCCTGAGGGTCTTTGCTTGTGGTTTCTGCACTGAATCGGTGATCCTTATTAAGAATGAAATCAAAGTAGCTCTTCTCGCTGATCACGAAAGTATACATGCCGGCTGGCTGGTCTCCGGGTGTGATCCACTCGCAGCGTCCGTGTTTATCTAAAAGAAGAGTGTCTTCAACAAAATTTCCGTTCCCGAAATAGCGTGTAATGAAGCAGGTAGTGTCCTGTAATCCAAGGATCCTGAATTTCACACGGTAATCTCCCTGAGCGACTATCCATCCGGGAAGAAAAAGGAGCAGAAGCAGTATACGGTTTTTCATGAGTGTTATGATTTATCTTTACCGGGCCGGAAAAAGAAACGTACATAATAATATCCTATTGCCTCGTTCAGCGTCTCCCGGATTCCTTTGCTGGATTTCCACCAGTCGTCCCTGCCATAATAGTAATTGGGATTGGAGATGATACCCACGCGTACGGTGTCGCCTATCCCTGCCTGAAAAAGCAGTCGGCTCCTGCCTCCGTGTACCGATGATGTCATCAGGTTCAGGGAACGGGTTTCAGGTCGGTGAATTTTAAGCCAATGAGCCAGGGCACGGGCCGACTGGAAGGTACGGTCATGGATGATTTCGCTGGAAGGAACCACCTTGAGCCGGGCGGAATCGAAACCCATCCGTAACAGTGACGCTGCCGCCACTCCGGCAGTATTTTCCCAGGGAAGGAGCATGCTTCCTACTTCCAGCGGTGTGCCTGTGGTGATCAGCAGGGTGTAGGGGCGGCTATAAAACTCCCGGATGGCATCGGCTATCACCAGATCGCTCACAAAACCTTCCAGCACCAGCAGGTCGGTCTCTTCCCGTTCGGTCGGCGCCAGTACCACGTAAAGATTCCTGAAGAACTGCCAGGAAAGCAGAAAAATAATGATCCCAAGGCAAAGCCAACCCCAAAGAGTCAGGGCCCACCTGGGGCGTTTGTTAAAAAAGAAGGTCACTATTCGCTTCATGCATCTCCAAGATGTTCCTTTCTCAGGAGGTCATTAACAGTTTTCACCGGATTGAAAGTGATGATGGGCACCTCTGCGAAAACGGTAATCCAGTCGCTCATTGCACCGTTCCACAGCCCGGGCAGTTCCTGCGCCTTGAGCATACGCCCTCCGCTCGATTTCAGTGAGATAAATCCTGTATTCTCATCCACGAACTGAGGCAGGTCAAATGGTTTGCCGGTGTAGTCAATAGTAGAACAAACCAGGTCAACAGGATTGAAGTGGGTGGATGATTTTACGATGGCAGCCTGTCCCTCATCTTTCATATCGATCTGGGATGATTCAACTATCTGGAGCGATTCTTCTCCGTGTTCATTGATGGTCCAGAAAGGACCTCCTCCCGGCTCTCCTTCATTTTTTACCATCCCGCAAACCCTGATCGGCCGGTTCAGCTTCCTGATGAGCCATTCTCTTCGTTCCTCTGGCTGAAGTCCGGTAAATGCCGGGGGTATTTTAATGGAAAGGAACTCCTGCATAAAACCAGTGATTGCCATCTCCGTCTCTTCATCAGGCATTTTGTTGGTAAGCAACCGCAAATATCCGTTAATTCTCTCTCTGATGGTAAGCAGGTACCCTCCAAGGATCTCCTTATGTTTCACAGTAGGTTCCCGTAATCTGTCGGTTACAATATTGTCGATGTTCTTGATAAAAATGATGTCTGCCCTGATGTCGCGAAGGTTTTCCAGTAATGCTCCATGCCCGCCCGGCCGGAAAAGGAGCGAACCATCACTGTTGCGGAACGGTATGTTGGCCTCGTCAACCGCGATGATATCGGTAGAAGGTTTCTGAAAAGAGAAACCGGTCTCGAACTCAACGGAGAATTTTTCCTGGTAATAGGGAAGCACGTCGTTTATCAGGGTCTGGAATTTCGCGTGGTGTTCGGGTGAGATCGTAAAATGGATCCGTGCTTTTTGACCGGCATCACAGGAATATAGCGCTGCTTCAGCCAGATGTTCCTCGGCTGCGGTGCGTGCGCGGTCGGGATACGAATGGAATTTGAGGAGCCCTTTAGGGAGGCTCCCGTATTGAAGTCCTTCGTCATTCAGTATCAGCGAGATAAGCTTTTTGAAATCATACGCGGCGATCAGTGCTTCCGGTGAAGTGCCAAATTTGGCGGCAACATCATTAAGGTCG
>CAYWHQ010000532.1:0-2178 GCA_964457665.1 uncultured Prolixibacteraceae bacterium
AGAGGAAACACAATGCGAGACCCTTGTGAAGGAAATACCGGGATTATACCTTATGCTCGATGATATAAGGGATCCGGGAAATCTTGGAACGATCATCCGGATTGCCGACTGGTTTGATATTCGAGCCGTACTCTGCTCTGAAGGATGCGTTGACTGTTTCAATCCCAAGGTCGTTCAGGCAACAATGGGTTCCCTTTTCCGTGTCCCGGTCCTCTACATGGATATTCTGCGACTCCTGAGGACGCTCCAAGGCAATGTCAACATTTTTGGCGCCATGCTCAGCGGAACCAATATCTATGAATCAGTCCTGGGCAGCCACGCCATCGTCATCATCGGCAACGAATCGAAGGGAATTTCGGAAAGCCTTCAGAAATTTATTCATACCGGATTATATATCCCTTCATACAGAATATCGGCAGGAGCGGAGTCATTGAACGCATCCGTGGCCTGTGCCATTGTTTGTGCGGAGTTCAGAAGGAGAGAACAATCATGAAAAGAAACATCGCCAGCTGTTATTCGTTGCAGAATTACTTGCTCAAGGCGCTCTTTCTGCTGCTGATATCCGGTTCTGCATATGCCTCTGAAATTCCCAATATGAACCAGGTGTTTACACCCTCGGTCAAGACAGTACAGGTATACCAGGAGGGATTTGAAATGTCCGACCCGCTGATCTATCTGCACCAGCAGGGAAGACTGGTCATATCGTTCGACGATCTTGACGGAGACTTGAAATCGTATCGCTACACAGCGATACACTGCGATTTCGACTGGCGGGTATCCGGGCAACTGACCCCTTCTGAATACCTGGAAGGATTTCATGAGGAGAATATCTATGAGTACGCTTACTCCTTCAATACCACCATCCCCTATACCCATTACCGGGCCTATTTCCCAACCGGGAATATGAAACCGAAGATTTCGGGGAATTACCTGCTGAAGGTCTACACTGAGCATCAGGATGAACCTGTTTTTATCTGGCGGATTATGGTGGTTGAACCGAATCCGGTGATGGTGGAAGGTTTTGTAGGTCCTTCACCGTTCCCTTCGGAACAAACACAGCGGCAACAGGTCAATTTTCGTCTGCGGTTTAACGGATTCCTGATAGGCAGCCCATCACAGGAGCTGAAGATATGCGTCCGGCAAAACTTCAGGTGGGATAATATGGTTTGTGATGTGGAACCGGGCTTCTTCAGGGGCGACGAGATCGATTACAGGAACAACGACAGGCTTATCTTCAACGGTGGAAATGAATACCGTTCGTTCGACATGAAGAGCCTGAAGTACCAGTCGGACAGAATTGCCAGGATTACCTGGGATTCTGTCACCAGGGTCATGCTCACGGAGGACGTTTCAAGGGCATCCAAAAACTATATTCTGGAAGGGGAGATCAATGGACAGTATCTCATAAGGAATGATGATTACGCCATAAACCACGATACCGAATCAGATTATGCAGTTGTCCTTTTCAGTCTCAGGTTGCCGGATCCGGATCTGCGATGCCGGTTTTTTCTCATGGGTGGACTCAACGGATGGAACCCGGGCCGTGAATCAATGTTGTATCTGAATCCGGCAACCAGGAAATACGAGCTGGCAGTACTGCTCAAACAGGGATATTATAATTACCAGTATGTGTGTGTTCCGCTTGGCAGGAATGGCGCCGACGAAACAGTTACGGAGGGGAATTACCGCGAAACGGAAAATATATATTTTGTGCTGGTCTACTACCGCCCGGCCGGTGCATTGTACGACCGGCTTATCTCTGTGACCGGAATATCTTCCACTGACAATTGAATACGGTTACCTGTCCTTTATATACAGCTGCTTAGTTGGCCTTGATTCCCGGTACGAAAAGACATATCTTTGGCGCGAAATCGAAGCATTATGAAAAGATTTAATGAAAATTCCGGTAATCACATTTTTGGAGCGCTGGTTATACTATTACTGATTTCAGGAATGGTTTCCGGTTGCCGAAAAGAGAAGGGAAATGACCCGAAACCGGTTTCGCAGAAGTCGATGGAGGAGCTCGTCATTGACAGAGCTTTTGAGTGGAACACTGCACAGAATGTCACGCTGACGGTAGTGGCGCGCGACAATATGGACAATCCTCTTCCCGGCGTAAGGTTCAATGTTTACAGCAAAAGCCCGCAGGAAGGAGGAATTCTTTTTTACAGCGGGTCG
>CAYWHQ010000533.1:0-2177 GCA_964457665.1 uncultured Prolixibacteraceae bacterium
TTCGCTACATCAATGAGAAAAAGTTGTTTTTTTTCTAATATACCCGGAAAATGTTTTGTATATTTGTATTTTATTCAACATAATCGAAAAAATGATAGCCCGCTCAAGATACCTGGATATTCTTCGTCCTTTCATTGATAAACCGTTGATCAAAGTTATATCCGGTGTCAGAAGATGCGGGAAGAGTACTTTTTTACGGCAGATTGCCTCCTTCCTGATAGAAACAGGAGTGAAAGGGAATAATGTTCTGATTATCAACAAGGAATTGCTGGAATTTGATTTTATCAAAACGTATAAGGATTTGCATGATTTTGTTCAGAGCTATTTTAAGGGTAAACGGGGTCGTAGGTATCTGTTTGTTGATGAAGTGCAGGAAATCGAAGCATGGGAACGGTGTATCGCTTCTTTGCTTGCAGAGGCCAACACGGATATTTATATCAGCGGATCCAATGCCCGCTTGCTGTCGTCTGATCTGGCCACTCTGCTCACCGGCCGGTATATTCAGATCATGATGTATCCATTCTCTTTCAGGGAATTTTCTGAGATGGCAGGCAATACGAACCCGTCAACAGATGCAGGTAGTGTGTTCGACAGATATATCAAATTCGGAGGGTTCCCCGGACTTCATTACCTGGGATGGGAGGAGATTCCCGTGCGTCAGTTTCTGGAATCCTTGTACAATACGATTTTATTGAAAGACATTGTTGTGAGATACAATGTACGGGATGTATATATGCTGGAAAAGATAACAAATTTTCTGATATCCAATTGCGGTTCGATTACATCAGCAAATAAAATCAGCGCTTACGTAAAATCACAACACAGAAAGATATCGGTCGACACAGTCCAGAATTACATTTTCTACGCGCGTAATGCATTGCTCACGCACCAGGTCAAACGGTATGACCTCAAGGGAAAACGCATACTGGAAAGTCTTGAAAAATATTATCTGTGTGATACCGGACTTCGTTACGCTCTGATGGGTTATCCACCGGAAAATGTTCCCGGGAATCTTGAGAACATTGTTCTGCTTGAATTACTTTCACGGGGATATAGTGTATCCCTTGGCAAGTTGAATGGATTTGAAGTGGATTTTATTGCGGAAAAGGGAAGTGAAAAAATCTACTTTCAAGTCTGTATGACTTTGAAGGAAGAAAAAACCATTCAGCGCGAATACAGGCCACTTGAAGCCATTGACGATCATTTCCCGAAATATGTACTCTCGCTTGACCAAGGATTTGAGACCTCTTTGAAAGGTGTGCAGTGGATGAACATCAAGGACTTTTTATTGCAGGAATAATCCTGCGTTCTGTGCCCGATTTATTCATCAAAGCCCTGGCGGAAGCCCATGTAGCAGGCTTTTTGTTTCGTTACGCCAATAAAATAGCGTATCGTCAGGAAAATGCTGATCACAACACTCACGTCAAACACGGTATACGCCAAATTCACGATCGATTCAATGGCTTCAACCCGGATCATCATCAACAGGCCTGAAACGACGGCTATCCAGATGCTGATGTTTTGGAGGTGATAGAGCCATCCGGGCTTTTTACCGGCTTTCTGCATAGCCAGACAGGTATAAATGCCAGCCAGGATCGCCAGCCCGCTGATCCAAAAATGGTTCATATCCATCCACATCCGTTCAGGAAGGAGGTAACTGTTCAGATCAGGTTTGAGATAGATCAGCAGGAAAGCAGCCAGCAAAACCCCATAGCTGATCCACAGCGTTGTGCCGGTAACCCTGAGAAAACCGGCGGTACGGTTTGCCTGCAAAAGAATCGACAGGAGGATGATGACAACCAGGAAAAAAAATGCCGGATACTCGACCGATTTGACGATCTGCTCCCGGAAAGCCGATAACCATACAAAAAAACCGCTCATCTCCATCCTCTTGTACTGAGGTTCGAACACGGGATTTCCATCCTCTCCAAAGGGATATTTTACGATCTGGGAATAAAACATGGGAGATGAGAAGGAGTGGCATTCTATACACCCTTTGATCCCAAGTCCCGCTTTGGCCGGAAAAACATCATGGTTGTATTTGTATACAGAGGCATACGGCGAGGATTCCCACTCCTCTTTATCCAGCAATACATAGGTTGTCCCGTTTTTGTACATCCGGTCGTTGTTTACCCAAACAACCTGTTTCTCCGACAGATCATAACCGATGCTGCTGA
>CAYWHQ010000534.1:0-2172 GCA_964457665.1 uncultured Prolixibacteraceae bacterium
GAACCCCTGTTACCAGGATGAAAACCTGACGTCCTAACCCCTAGACGAACGGGCCTTGAAAATGGGAGTGCAAAGGTAATAATTTTAAAATTTTTCACAAAAATTTTTTTTTATATACCTTTGATCCCCGGTCATTATTGGTCTTCCCTATGAAAAAACTCCTTCCCGCCGTCATCGCTGCAGCCACCCTGCTGGTCACCCTTGCCGCCATCCATGGATGTGTCAGAAAAGATCTGCTCCCCGAAGAGACCGGTTTTACCGGCTGGGTCGTGGGCGATCAGGCCGACGGGTATGGCACCATACTCAAAACCCTCGACGATGGCTTCAGCTGGTACCGCCAGGGTACCATCTCCCAGATGCCCGGCGTGAACTTCCGCGCCGTCAGCTGCATCAGCGCCAGCGAGGTCTTTGTGGCCGGCGACACCATGCCCTACGGTCCGGGCGGTAAATACTCCCTGGGAACGCTCTTCTATACCTCCGACGGTGGCATCTCATGGAACCGCCTCGCCGATACCACCCTCATGCAGGACGTGGTTTTCCACACCGTCAACGCCAGGGGCAACGGAAGGATCTGGGCAGGAGGCGACCACTCCACCCTCCTGCGTTCCGATAACAGAGGGGCTACCTGGGACCTCGTCACACCCGACACCCTGACCGGAATTACCTTCACCTCCGTCGCGATACGGGGCGGCCACCGGGTATGGGTCACCGGAAACCGCTACGACTCGGCAGGCAACCACACCGGCTCCCTGCTGCTCCGGAGTTACGACGGCGGCACAAACTGGCAGCTCCTGCCTACCGGACTGCCGGGCCCCCATCACGAGATCGTCGCCACCAACGATACCATCCTCCTGATGGCCACCGGAAACACCGTGGTCCGCAGCACCGACTCGGCCGAAACCTGGTTCCCCTCCTATGCATCAGGCTCCCTGACCGTCAGGTCGGTCACCGGCGATACCCTCACCTACTGGGCCTCGGCCGACTCGGGTAGGGTGGCCGTGATGTCGGGCGGAACATGGATCAACCTGCAACCCCTCTCCTTTATATATTCCTGGCGAAGCATCAACAGCGTGGGGGGTACAAGGGCCTGGGCCACCGGTAACGGGAACGACCCTGTCAGAAAAGGTGTCGTGGTCTATACAAGGAATAAGGGGCAGACCTGGTTCCTCCAGCAACTGCCGGTCAATGCCCCGCTCCACGCCTCCTCCTTCGTGTCGGGTATGAAGTAGTCCCCCGGCAAACGCCTCCCCGAAAATCACTCCTTACGCCTGCGCCGGCTGCTTCGCCGGGGCTGCAACGCCTTCCTGATCCTCGGATAGAACAGCGCGAAGAGGATCAGCACGGCGCCCAGAAACAACAGAAGACCGATCCGGATACCCGGTGTGATAGTCACCAGATCAAGCCCGATGATCTTGACAATGGCCGCAGTGAACAATACCACCGAAGCCAGCCGCATAAACCGGTGCCCCCGCACCACCGACCAGATCAACACCGCCACCGCCCATCCCATCGTGATCAGCGAAAGGGGTAACCCGGCATTCCGGTCCTCCATGTCGGCAACCATAGTGCCGATGTTGCCTGCCCCCCGGAATTGAATAACCGTCAGATGATGATACAAGGTCAGCAACAGGAACAGAAAATAGAGGAGGATATACAACTGCAGCAGATGGATCAGCCGGCGCTGCCGCGAAAAGTGTTTCTTGAGCAGATGATATATATGGTATAAGAGGTATACGACCAATATCACCGTGACCAGGTGCAGGATCAGCGGCATCAGGAAATCGGCAGTCCTTCCCGAAGTGAGGTAGGCCAGGAGCGACAGGCTTACGGAACGGTAAATGATGAAGGGGTAAAAAAGGGTGGTCGCCGTGGCGATCAGCAAAATCCCCTCCAGCATCACCGGCCGCCTGCGACCGGTCCAGCGCAGGGTCAGGATCAGATATCCGTATGTGTAAGCCGCCAGGGAGATCAGCGATACCCATCCCGAGAGGAAAACACGGGAGGCGATCTCATTCCATATCCAGAATCCCCATGCATAGAGCAGGACAAACCAGGCGACCAGCAACACGTCGCGGTACATCGACCGGCTGAACCACTCCTTCGGTAACGACACCCGCGCATGCTTCAGCATCCTGCGCAAAAGATACACCGCCGCCAGCGAAAGGAACCCCG
>CAYWHQ010000535.1:0-2171 GCA_964457665.1 uncultured Prolixibacteraceae bacterium
GAAACGAACGCTCCGGAAGACCATTGAACAGGCATATGCAGACGCCGCTGCTTCGCTGAAAAAATATAACACTTCTTTGGAAAAGGTAGCTGCACAGGAAGAATCTTTCAAATACTCCGAGCAAAAATTCAATGTCGGAATGCTTACTTCCTACGATTATAACACCAGTAAAAAAGAACTTACAAAAGCTGAAAGCGAACTGCTCCAGGCAAAATACGATTTTATTTTCAAAACGACGATCCTTGATTTCTATATGGGCTATCCCATCAAAATAGATTAATAAACAAAGTAAAATCAGCTTTACTATGGCTTTCTCGAAATCAAAAAAACGCCTCTGGATCATTATCGGTGCAGTTGTCGTTGTCGGTACCATTGTGACCATCGCCGTCATCAAGGGAAAAGCGAACGATGGGATTAGGGCTGCCACTGAAAAAGTGACCCGAAGAACCATCATCCAGACCGTATCTGCCAATGGAAAGATACAACCTGAAAAAGACATCAAGATCAGTCCCTATATTTCAGGCGAAGTGGTGGAGCTGAGAGTACGGGAAGGCGATCAGGTCAAAATTGGTGATCTGCTCGCAAAGATCGACCCGGAGATCTACGTCTCGGCCTATGATCAGAGTGTAGCCGCAGTCAATACGCAAAAAGCCAACGAATCAAATTCCCGTGCCAGATCTGCTCAAATGGCTGCACAATATGAAAATGCAAAACTCACATTTGAGCGCCAGGAAAAACTGTTCCAGCAGAATGTGATTTCGAAAGCAGAATACGACCAGGCCAAATCTGGTTACGAAGTAGCCAAAGCCCAGCTGGAAGCGGCCAGAGAAGACATCCGTGCTTCAGAATTCATGGTCAAGAGCTCCGAGGCAGCCCTCAAAAAAGCCAGGGAAGACCTCACCAAGACAGCGATTTATGCTCCCAACGATGGGACAGTATCGAAACTCAATGTTGAAAAAGGAGAACGGGTTACCGGTGCGTCACAATTTTCAAGTGGAACCGAAATCATGCGTATTGCCAACCTGAACGAAATGGAAGCTTTGGTTGAAGTGAATGAAAATGATATTGTCCGCGTCAGTCTTGGCGATACCGCACTGATCGAAGTGGATGCCTACCTGAACCGTAAATTCAAAGGGATTGTCACAGAGATAGCAACTTCAGCCAATACCACCGGAACCAGCGTGGACCAGGTGACCAATTTCAATGTAAAAATTCATCTGATCAAAGAATCATACCAGGATCTGCTGCACCGGGAACAACCGAACTATTCGCCTTTCCGGCCTGGGATGACCTGTACAGTCGACATCCAGACGGAAACGGCAACAAATGTCCTGACAGTCCCCTTGCAGGCAGTTACAACACGGGTTGATAAAGACAGCCTCGATAAATTCAACGAGAAAGGAGCTGAAAAACGGGGAGAAGGAGACGACCAGATAACCTTTGTCAGCACACAACGAAAGACAGGGGAGGTCCAGGAATGTGTCTTTCTTTACACCAATGAGGCAACAGCCAAAAAAATGGATGTCAAAACCGGAATCCAGGATAATACCTATATTGAAATACTTTCAGGCCTGAACGAGCATGATGAGATTATCACGGCACCCTATTCCGTTGTTTCAAAAACATTGAAAGACGGCGATAAGGTTAAAAAAGTAGATAAGAAGGATCTCTTTTCAAAAGAGACAAAATGACCATCTTGTGTATTGAATCGGCTACCACGGTCTGTTCGGTGGCAATGGGCCGGAACGGTGAAGTTATTCACCTGAAGGAAACCTCGCGGAAGAATGCCCACTCCGAAAAACTGACACTTTTCATCCGCGAACTTTCAGATGAAACCGGGATACCCCTCTCTTCGATCGATGCCGTCGCCGTAAGCCGGGGACCCGGTTCCTATACCGGACTTCGGATCGGGGTTGCAGCTGCAAAAGGACTCTGTTACACGCTGGACAAACCGTTGATTGCCGTTCCAACGCTCTCATCAATGGCAGCAGGAATGAAATCAATCATGGATCACTCCGGCCTTATCCCTTCAAAACAAGAATCCATTCTGTTCTGCCCCATGATCGATGCACGCAGAATGGAAGTTTATACTGCACATTTCGATTTTTATATCCGCCAGATTACCGAAACCGAAGCAATCATAGTTGACCGGGATTCGTTCAATGAACTTC
>CAYWHQ010000536.1:0-2168 GCA_964457665.1 uncultured Prolixibacteraceae bacterium
ACGCTCGACACCCGGAAGATCCACAACCTTGCAGGTAAGTACCGGGGTCTGTACGGCACCCCTTTCGATCTTGACGATATCCGCGACAGCTCGGGAATTGACCTCAACAATATCCTCTGGGTGAGGATTATTGATGTTGTTGGCTGCATTTCTGATCCCTATGCTACCTTTGATTCACAAGGAAACAGGATTAACGACCCCTGGCCGACCGAATTTGATACGGGCGGATTTGATCTGGATGCCATCGGCGTGATCCATAACCGTTACACCGGATTTGACCGGAACGAATCCAACCAGGCAGTGATATTTCCCAACCCGGTCGAAAGCTCTTTCCGCATCCTGGTAAATCAAAAAGTGACCGCGATCCGTGCCAGCCTGTTTGACATGACAGGAAGAGAAGTAACATCTTTCAGCAATATTTCAGAAAAACCTCTTGAAATATCATACCTTGAGCCGGGCATTTACCTTCTTTCCCTGTACTTTACTAACGGGTCAGTGTCGGTTCACAGAATCATCAGGAAATGATGGCTGCTGCAAAAACCTTTTGATTGGAGCACAAAGGCAAATATATTCTGCTGGTTCTGTTTAGCCTGTTTCTGTTGCCCTGCCCATTTGCGCAGAAACCTCATGACACCTTGACGCTCCCGGAGTTTGAACTCAGGTCGGGTTTTATCCATGATAAATCAGGATTTAAGCGAATCAAACTGGATTCGGTCATGATGACACCATTGAGAAGTACCGATCTATCAACGCTACTCTACAATCACTCAACCGTTTTTATCAAATCTTACGGAAACAACAATCTTGCAACACCTTCCTTTCGCGGAACTGCAGCACATCATACCCAGGTAGAATGGAACGGGATAAGTCTCAATTCTCCCATGCTGGGACAAACAGATTTCTCTCAGATACCTGTTTCTCAATTTGATGCAGTGGAAATCCTTTACGGAGCCGCCGGTCTGACCAACACGAGCGGCGCTTTTGGCGGGGTTGTCAATCTTCAGACAAACCCCGATTGGGATAACACAATCAATATTACCGCTGCACAAACAGCCGGCAGTTTCGGATACCTCAATACAAATGCCGGAATTTCGACAGGAAACCAAAAAATACAGTCCCATACCAGATTCAACTATTCCTCTGTCATCAACAACTTCCCCTATACCGACAACAATGGTGAACGTGTCAGGCAAACCAATGCATCCGGCGTGCAATGGGGTTTATCCCAGGAGATCTTCGCCCGGGTGCTGAATAATGGTATTCTGACAGGAAAGATCTGGTACACCGATTCCGACAGAAACCTGCCGCCTGTCGTATCCAATCCCGATACCGCGCACCGTGAAAAGATCTCAAGCGAGGCGTTGCGGGCGGTAATCGAATTCAGGATGGCCAGGAAGCAATGGAATCTGCAGCTTCGGTCGGCTATGATCGATGACTACATGAATTATGTGAACGATAGTCTCGGACTGGATGCACACCATCACTATTATTCGTCAGTGAATAGATTAAGATTCGGATATACAGGCATTAAAGATCTTACAATTAAACCAGGACTTGATATTAACCTCGATTGGGTGATCTCCGATGGATATGATGGCATCAAAAACAGAACGACCATCGGTTTATTTGCTGATATCCGGTACGAGCCGCACCCTGCGGTTGATCTGAGCCTGATTCTCCGTGAAGATCTGATCGACGGAAAGTCCACACCATTTATCCCCGCTCTGGCCATCGATTACACCCCGTTCCGCCACACTGATCTTGCCTTTAATCTTAACCTGGCCAGGAATTACAGATATCCGACCCTAAACGACCTTTACTGGGATGTATTTGGTAATCCTGACCTGCTGCCAGAAACTGGTTATCTGGGGGAGGCCGGGGTTAGGTATGGTCTGATCCCTGAAAAAAGGAAACTGATGGTTGAGGCAAGTCTGTCGGGATACCTTTCGCTGATATTTGATTATATTGAATGGACACCGGTGGCCGGGGTCTACCGGCCCGATAATGTCACGGAGGTTTTCTCAAGAGGGATCGAAACCGGAATAAAGCTGAAATGGCAGGTAAGGAAACTAACGATGAGTATCGACAATAATTATCATTTCTGCAGATCCACCTATCAGAAGACCGGATCACCCAATGACAAACGTCTTGGGATGCAATTAAGATAC
>CAYWHQ010000537.1:0-2166 GCA_964457665.1 uncultured Prolixibacteraceae bacterium
ACGCTGTGTTCCTGTCCCGCCCCCGGCAGGGGTTGATCCGGTACGCGGTTTACGCCCGCTCAGGCTTGCCCCGAGGTTGTCGAGTACATCATCGCTCACATCGTATTTCGGGTTGGCATATAGCATCGACATGGCGCCGGCCTTATCAAAGATAACGGCATAGTTACCGTTCGTGGCAATCTCCTGAATGGCATTGTAAATTTTTTCCTGGATGGGCTTCACAAGCTCCTGTCTCTTTTTGAACAGATCTCCATCCTTTCCGAATCTTGTCCGCTGAAGATTCTTGGCATCCTTTTCACGATCGATGATCTCCTGCTCCTTTTTCTTTTTCATATCTTCCGGGAGCAATACCGACTGGGCCTGATAATCACGGTACATTTTATCCACCTCCGCGAATTTGGTTTCGATCTCCTTCTGCCACTGGTTTGAAAGTTCATCCAGCTGAGCCTGGGCTTCATTATACTCGGGAATGTTATCCAGGATATACTGTGTATCAACAAAGGCAAACTTCTGCCCCAAAACTACCCCGGCGGCCAGCAATAACAAAACGATTATCCCTGCAATCTTTTTCATATCTCTTTATTTTATGATTTGGAATGTTAACATTTTTCTGAAGTGCCACTTAATCAATTGACGAATTGATGGAGAAATGGAATTGCCCGCCATTGGCTCCGGGTACGCCGGGTACAGCGTCGAGCCCGTAGCCCCAGTCGAGTCCGAGCAGGCCAAACATCGGCAGAAAAACCCTGATACCCAGCCCCACAGATCTGTAAACATTAAAAGGATTGAAATCACTCCATTTAAGCCAGTCGTTACCGGCCTCCATGAATGCCAGCCCGTAAATGGTAGCATTCGGATTGAGCGATACAGGATATCGGAGTTCCAGCGTATATTTGGTGTAGACCGTTCCGCCAATGGTGCTGGGATAGTTCGGGGTAAGCGAGTTGTTGGCATATCCGCGCATCCCGATCAGCTCGCGGCCATCCATATTATTGTAGCCGGTAAGTCCATCGCCACCCAAATAGAATCTTTCGAACGGGGTAGTACCCAGCGCTGTGCTGTAAGTTCCCAGAAAACCAAACTGTAACCTTGGTGTAAGTACCAGCTTCTCGATCAGGTTGACATACCATGCTCCCTTGAATTTGATCTTGTAATACTCCACCCACTCATACCTTTTGTTCACCGGCATGGTGTCGTAATTGACATTACCCCGGAACCAGGAATACGGGGGAGTAAGTTCGAGACTGATGCTGAATTCAGATCCTACCTTTGCATAAATCGGATTGTCGATCGAACTCCTCGATAACTGCACCCCGTAGGAGATCGAATTGTATACTCCGTCGCCTCCCCCGAACGTGAAAATTTGCGTATACTGGTAGGTATTATAACGGTTGTAGTTCAGGGTCTGATTCAGAAAGAAATAATCATCGGGCCACCTCAGCTGCCTCCCGAGTCCGATGGAAACTCCATCGATCTTGAAATAGGCGAACTTCGGGTCGTTGCTTTTAAGGCCGTTGGTATAACGGGAGTGGAAGTATGAAACGCTGAAAGCAATCGGTTTACGACCTCCCATCCAGGGTTCGGTGAAGGAAAAAGAGTAGCTGAAGTAACCTCTTCCATATGTCTGGAAACGTAGGCTGAGTTTCTGGCCATCACCGGCCGGAATCGGTTTCCAGGCTTTGAAGTTGAGCAGGTTGCGCAGTGAAAAATTATTGAACGAGAGCCCCAGGGTGCCTATGATCCTGCCATAGCCCCAACCACCCGATAACTCGATCTGATCGGCAGAGGTCTCCTCCACCTGATACTCCAGATCGACGGTACCATCGGCAGGATTGGGATTGACATTAGGTGTCAGCTTTTCCGCATCAAAATACTTCAGCTGTGCCAGCTGCCTCTGCGACCGGATGAGCCTGTCGCGGCTGAACAATTGTCCAGGCCGTGTCTGAATCTCCCGGAGTGCGACATGATCATTTGTCTTTGTATTGCCTTTTATACTCACCTTATTGATGGTGGCCTGTTTCCCTTCATGCATCCTGATCTCGATATCGATGGAATCGCCTTCCACCCGAACCTCGACCGGTGTTACATCAAAAAACAGGTAGCCGTCGTCCATGTACAAAGACCTGATATCCGTTCCATTGGGATTGTAGGTGAGCGCCGTCTCCA
>CAYWHQ010000538.1:0-2166 GCA_964457665.1 uncultured Prolixibacteraceae bacterium
ATGCAGGATTCGTCTTCTATCGTATCGACAGCACCCTGAATAACAGGCAAATGGATATCGTATTGGAGATCACCAACCCGATCGTTCCCTCCCTCACCGACTTTACCACGGTACTTAAAGCCCCGCACCGGCAGTATCTGATCCAGGATATTTATATCAATCCCTATTACGACCATCTAAATACCGACACAGTGATCCGTGACACGCTCACCCGTACATACGACGGATACCGCGACGCCCCTCCGGTCACCTATCATTTTCTTAACCGGGGAAAACCCTGGCTCAAACCGAAAACCATTGCGCAGGCTGTATTCATCACACCCGGTTCCTACTATAATCTGAAGGATGTAAACCAGACCTACAGCCAACTTTCAGGACTCCAGGTTTTCAAATACGTCAACATCAGTTTCCAGGAGAGTCCGTCCGTTCAAAAACCCCGCGGATTCTATACTGATTATATCGACTGCCGGATACAACTTTCCCGATCGGCTCCTCACTCATTTACCATTACGACCGATGGAACCAACTCCAGCGGAGCATTGGGGATACAGGGGAACCTTACCTACCAGAACCGGAATATTTTCAGGGGAGCCCAGCAACTCCGGATCAACCTATCGGGCGCGGCACAGGCTCAGGCAGTTTTTACGGGCGATAATGACAAGGCACTTTTCAACACCCTGGAATTCGGGCTCAATGTCGGACTTACATTTCCCCAGTTCCTGATCCCCATCCGCCAGGAGAAACTGCCCAAGCATTTCAAACCTAAAACCACGATCTCCGCCGGCTACAATTTTCAGCTCCAACCCGATTACAACAGACATATTGCCAACCTGACCTTCGGGTACACCTGGATTCAGAATGAAAAAATACGGCACATACTTAATCCGGCGGAGCTCACCATGGTGAAGATCTTTCCCGATTCACTTTTCACTGCCTATATTCAGAGCCAAAAGGACAAGCGACTGGAGAACCAATATACCGACCATCTGGTGGCAGGGCTGAGGTACACCTTTACTTTCAATAATCAACAGGTGAGGAGCCTGAAAAACTTTGTTTACCTGCGTGCCAATTTCGAAACAGGGGGGAATCTGCTTTACATGGTCGACAACCTCTTTAAAGCCCCGGTCAATTCTGAGGGTAATTTCACACTGTTCAATATCCGGTATTCCCAGTTTATCAGGCCCGATGCCGACTTTAGGCTGTACAACCTGATCACCAAAAACACCAGGCTCGTGTGGCGTTTCTACGCCGGAATCGGAATCCCCTATGGGAATTCCAATGTCCTGCCTTTTGAAAAGGCGTTCTTTGCCGGTGGCGCTAACGGAATGAGAGGCTGGAAAATGGGATACCTCGGACCCGGCAGCTACCATAACGATACCATGAGCGGCAACTTTAACCAGATCGGCGACATTCAGCTCGAAACCAACCTTGAATACCGCTTCCCGATATACAAAATGCTCAAGGGCTCCTTTTTCATTGATGCCGGCAACATCTGGCTGCTGGAGGAGTCTCCCGACCTTCCCGGCGGACAATTCACCTTCAGCGATTTCTGGCGGCAGGTCGCCATCGACGTAGGCATCGGGATAAGACTTGATTTCGACTTTTTCATTTTCAGGTTCGATCCGGCCATACCCATCAGGGTTCCCTGGTATCCTGCCAACGACAGATGGTATTTTGATAAGATGCAACTTAAGGATATCGTCTGGAATTTCGGGATCGGATATCCTTTCTGATTGTGCACTGATTCCGCTATGGCCTGGGATAGATCACCGCGTTATTCCTGTATCCGGATGTTTTGGTGAACCAATCCGGGTAAAGCGATCCTGAACTTTCAGCCCATTCGTTGAATTTGAGATACCCTGTATTGATGGCGCTCTTTTCAATGACGTAGTCGAATCGCTCCACGATATTCATACCCCAGGGAAGATTGGTGGATGTTTTATAATATCTTCCGGTGGCAGGATCGCTGTCGTCGCTCCATGTTCCGAATTCCGTACCATCCACCAGATCGGTTGGCGGATGGTCGGGAAGATGCACCTCACGGTTACGGTTTCCATCTACAATAATAAACGGATTGTATGGAGGTGCTCCGATGGATGAGAAGGTTACCGGTTCGGAAAGTGTGATGACCAGATCCATCGTATCGGGTGTAACATAAGGCGCTGT
>CAYWHQ010000539.1:0-2162 GCA_964457665.1 uncultured Prolixibacteraceae bacterium
TGCCGGTGGTTACCAGAAGGGTTTGTGTCTTTACCTGATCATGACTATGGGTGTGGTTGAAGAGGTCGTCGTGGTCATGACCATGGGTATGGATATGCGGAACAGGCTTGTCATGAAAATGGGGATGCACATGGTGGCTGTGGCGGGGATGGTAGAAGATCCTGTAGAACGACCATAATCCGATAACAATGAGCATCACCCCGATCATCGTTTCGCTGTGTGATCCGATGATGTCCATCGGGATTATCTCTTTGAAAATCAAGAATATAACACCAATGAGAATGGCCCCGGCTGTATGTCCTAACCCCCATGTGAGCCCGATCAGCCAGGCTTTCTTCCTCATATTGATTGAAAAAGGTATAACCGCCGCCAGGTGGTCGGGTCCGGTAAGGACATGAGAAAGCCCGATAAAAAATCCGCTGAGGAATGTAAACATAACCAGGCGAAGATAAAAAATTATTATATTTACTTTGTGAATAAATGAACAAAAATGAACAGATTCAAATGGATGAATCCTCTCTTTCTCTATGTATGGTTTTTCCGGCTCATCGCCATCCATTCCATAGGATTCGGTATTGCGCTGATCACTTTTCCCTGTGAATGGCTTGAATTCTTCGGATTTACCATAAGCCAGAAGTTTTTTGCCGTGCAGGGCGGGGTGTTCCATATCATTATCAGTTTTGTTTACATCAGGGCATCGAGCAAACCCGACGATGCGCGCGACTGGGTTACACTTGCCTGCATCACTAAGTTTACAGCTGCCATCTTCCTGTTCTCCTATTACATCTTTGCCACACCGGTGCTGATGGTTCTGCTGTCAGGTTTTATGGACGCGCTCATGGGTTTATTGATGTTGCGCCTTTACAGCCATTATCTCAGATACGCCAATCGTAAACAGTCAGTACTATGAAACAGCAGTTACCTTCGATGGTTCTTACTGGTGCATCCGGCTTTATCGGGAGGGCTGTCCTGGATGTGGTGAAGGATCAGTATACGGTTTTTGCCATTGCCCGCCGGTCTGCCAGGGAGGCAAACATTGCTCCCCACCCGAACATACACTGGATTCAGTGGGATATAGCGCATAACACACCACTCCAGGAGGTGATGCGGAAGATACAGCTCCAGGGCGGCGCTGATTTTGTGCTGCACCTTGCGGCTTTTTACGACTTCAATTATACCGATAATGAGGCTTACAGGCTAACCAATGTCGAAGGTACCAACAATATCGTACTGCTGGCCAGGCAACTCCGCATCAAGCGTTTTATCTTTGCCAGTTCCCTGGCAGCTTGCTCTTTCCCCACTGACGGAGGCACTGTCACGGAAAAGTCACCTGCCGATGCCAACTTTGCGTATGCCCGGACGAAAAAGTATGGAGAAGAGCTGCTCGCCGCCAGCACAAAGGATTTCGCTGTATCTGTCATTCGGTTTGCCGCCGTGTTCAGCGACTGGTGTGAATACCCCCCCCTGTATAAGTTTCTTTCCACCTGGCTTGCCAGGAATTATGACTCGCGGATACTCGGCGGAAAAGGCGAATCGGCGGTTTCCTATATCCACATTAATGACCTGATCCGGCTGTTCGCCCACATCATGCAGAAGAGCCACCAGCTGCCTGTCTATGATGTTTACGCAGCGAGTCCCGATGGGTGTACGTCACACAGGCGATTGTTCGAGATCTCCACCAAGGATTTTTTCGGTCATCCGGTAAAACCGCTGTACATCCCGCGCCTCCTGGCATACCCGGGTATCTTTCTCCGGAATCTGATGGGGAGGCTCGGGCTGACCCCTCCTCCGTTTGAAAGATACTGGATGCTCAAATATGTCGATCTTAAACTGAATGTTGACGCCTCCTATACCAGAGAACAACTTTCCTGGGAACCTTCTGCAAGGTATCATATAGAGCGCAGATTGCTTTTCCTGCTGGCCAGAATGAAAAGCAACCCCGTGGAGTGGCACAACCGTAACGAAGCAGCGTTAAGGCATATCTCCTTCAGGATCAATCTGCTCATCTACGAGAATATGATGGCCATGAAAGAGAGGATCCTGTCGGTCATCCTTTCGTATATCCTGAGTCATGAAAGGGAGGAGGTTTTTCCGCACTACCAGCAGCTCGATTATCAGGAGCTTCGCATTATGCTGAACATTCTTTTCGATGTAATTGCCTC
>CAYWHQ010000540.1:0-2160 GCA_964457665.1 uncultured Prolixibacteraceae bacterium
CACGAGATCGGATTTGGCCATCTTCACGATCTTCTGCATAACCTCTTCCGCCTCATCCTCATCGCATGATTCCGACCTGAAGGACACGAGCCATGTCCCCGCAGGATACATGGAGCTGCGCTGGGCGTGGTTCACCCATGAGGGGGCCTGCGACATGGCGCTCATCCAAATCACCGCAAAAAAATAAACCAGAGATAATCTTTTCATCTTCCTGCTATTGTTAATGTTATTGATCATTTTGTTCAACATCCTGCACCACCCTGAAACCCACATCGTCGTACCTGGCCGAAGGCCTGATGCCATAACGGAAATAACAGGAGAGTCTGCCTGAATCAAGCTTCCAGCTTCCTCCCCTGACACTCCTTGCTTCGCCGAATGAAGGTCCGGAAGGATTGTCAAACGGCGACTTGCGGTAATAACTGCCATCAAACCAGTCGCGGCACCATTCCAATATATTGCCGCTCATATCGTATATCCCCAGTTCGTTGGGGGCTTTCTTGCCGGCCGGATGAGATCGCCGGGACGAATTACGGTCGTACCAGGCCACAGCACCCGGGTCGTGCGAGCCTGAATAACGGTAGTTCCTTCCATGTTTTCCACCTCTGGCTGCGTACTCCCATTCGGCCTCGGTCGGAAGCCGGAAGGTCTTCCCGGTCTTCTGGCTTAGTTTTATTGTAAATGAGACCGCATCGTTGTAGCTGACCATATCCACCGGACAGTCGTCACATCCTCTGAATTTTGAAGGATTCATCCCCATGATCTCCTCATACTGCTTCTGGGTTATCTCCGTGGCGCCGATATAAAAATCATTCAGTTTCACTTTATGTACCGGAACCTCTTCGCCCCTTCCTCTCGGGTTACCCATCAGGAACTCGCCTCCTTCCACCCGGATGAGTTTGATTCCGGCAAGGATATCTGTTGTTTCCGCAGCAGGAGGTTTCTGCTGCTCCGGGATTTTTTTTGGTTCCTCCACCTTCACCGGCGTTGCAGGAGGGGGGGGCGTCGGCTGAACAACGACAGTCTCCTTAACAGAACCTGGAAGAACAAATATAAAATCGCCGGTCTGCCACGATGCATCGCGCGATACCCCGTACTGCGGATGCATGCCGTGGCTGCTGGCTGTGAGGATATTCATCTGCAGATATGCTGCAAGTTCGGTTCCTGTCACATAGCCGTCGCCATTCTGGTCGCCCTGACCCGTGAGCGCCTTTTCCAGAAAGCCGGGGAAAAGGCCCGTTTTGACCGAAGGGTCATTTCCGCTTGCAGATGTGATGAACTGTCTGACTGGTTGAAGCGAGCGACCGGTCAAAGGGGCCGGGGTGACGAGGCTGGTGGAGAACATCGGGCCGGAGAAAGCAGCGTCAAAGAAAAAAACCGCGTGCCGTGAACCAAGCTTCCTTGCATAGCCATCCATCACCTCCATCTCGACGGAGCTGCTCAGAAACCTGGCCAGGTCGTTGTTCGGATCGGGTGCATTGACCGGTACGATGTAGGCCAGTTCATCTCCGTAGATGGTTTTCATGGCCCTGCCGTGCCCTTTGAAATAAAAGAGGAACCGGCTGGCCGGATCTGAGCAGTACCGGCCGGTGAATGAGTTCAACTCCCGGTCCAGCTGATCCTTCGATGGATTGATCAGCACCTCCACATGAAAACCATGCTTTTCCAGAATCGCTTTTACCTGTTCCATCTCCTTTCTGACCCCGGGAAGGGCAGGCCAGTCGGCGTTGTAGTCGGCCATTCCCACAAGGAATGCAGCGCTTCCCTTATAGACCGGCACCATACGGCCATCAACCCTTACCTTTACCACAGAATCTTCAACAGCATATACGCCGGCACACAGACCAGCCGTTAGCAACATAATAAGCAACGTAAATCTCATAGCATGAAATCAATGGATCAAATGTACATAAAACGGCAATTATACGGTAACTTTGTATCCATCACACAGAACAAATTCACACACCCCTCCCTATGACCCGAAAAGATCTTGAAGCGAAATACAACAAAATAAAAGTACTGATCCTGGACAGGGAGATTAAAAAAGGACTCGACAGTCTGACCGAACTGCTCCGCACCCTGGGAAGGTACGACCTGATGTCGGAATCCGATACACTCCTCACCGACTATAAGAATCTCGTCCGGTATGCCGCTGAAGGTTAC
>CAYWHQ010000541.1:0-2158 GCA_964457665.1 uncultured Prolixibacteraceae bacterium
CAGGAGGTATCATCGGCGGGGTCAGCTATCCCGGACTGAAATACACCGACGGATGCGGGAACGACCATACTTTTAAGATGAGTAGCGCACTCTATTCCTTCAACTCGACCGGCCCCTCTGCGGTGGATGTTCATGATCCCAGCAGCGCTTATGCCACGGTGAACGTGACCTGGCCCCAGCTTGTCACGATGTGCCAGCACGGATGGGGAATCTCCAATCATGGACTGTCGCCGGGAAATGCCGGGAACTACCATTATGAGATTGCGCGCAATCACAGCTATGTGAAACTTAAAACCCTGGAGGCGACTCCCGGGGGACTGGATATGGGCATTTTTGTCAATCCGAACGGCGATCAGGCCTATACGCAACCCGCATTCGGCCTTGGATATCTTGTTTGTTACCGCGATGGTTATTCTTTCGGCCAACCCAGTTTTAATGTCAACGGTGCCTGGCCGCATCAGAACATCATGATGGGCAGGACCAATACATGGAATGCCATTAACCTCTCCGGGCTGGTCGATGCGCTGGCATCGGCGAGCACCGGAGGCGAGAACCACTGGGCGGTTCATTTCACCCATTCCGTCAATAATGCCACATGGGGATATGATTTCAATACCTTCAAAACCCATATGAATTATATTGCCGGAAAATATGGTAAAGCAGGATTTGATAATATCTGGATGGCTACTGAGGAGGAGGTGCTCGACTACCTGCTGGTCAGGGACAGGATTACCCTGCAGACAGCGCTTACCGGCAACACGCTCCACATTTCCTTTACCGGTAATCTTCCCGATACATTCCGGTTCTATAATGCCACGGTTCTTATCAGCGCCGATGTACCCATCGCCTCCATAAGCGCGGAGGGAGTTTCGGCCCAGTCATCAGCCGGAACCGGATTGGACAGCGGAATGGTGAATATTTCATGGAATGGCAAGCGGATCCTTCCTCCCGGGGAAACAGCTGAGTATTGGGTATCCCGTGCCGAGCAGACCCAATTGCAGGATGATGCTTATATCGCCATGGATTATGTGCTGATGGTGCCTGAGGGTCCTGCGCAGCATGCTTTCCGGGTCAGGTTGTGCAGCATCCCGGGCATTACCATGCCCTTTGAATTCTGTACCATGCGCAATGCCCCCAATAGCACTGTCCCGGAGGTTCCCGGATGCCCGTCAGCTGATCTGACGGTTCCCGTCATGGTAAATGGTTTTTCTGATATTACCAAAGTGCAGCTCAGGCTGGACTATGATCCGGCGGTGATGACTTACATTTCAGGCGTAGCAGCCCGACCGCAGGTAACCGCAGGTATGCAGTTCAGCGATGAAGAGGCAGGCGGAGGTTCACCCCTCCGGAAAACGGTGATAAGCTGGAGCAGTGCGACTCCGGCAACCCTGTCCGGCAACGATACGTTAGCGCTCCTTACATACCATTTCATGGCAGACTCTACCCTGGTTCAGTTCAAGCCCCGGGAGTCGGGGGTGGCCACCTGCCGCTATGAAGACGAGAGTGGCAGGCCGATGTACGACATGCCCGTTCCTGACTTTTACCACGACGGTGAGGTCTCCGACGCGACCCTTCCGGCCCCCGGTATCATATCAGGACCCGATTCGGTATGTGCCGGCAGCCAGAACCTTCTTTTCCGTATCGATACTGTGCGGGGGGCACAAGCATATTCCTGGATTCTGCCCGAAGGATATAGTGTTGTCTCGGGCGAAAACAGCGACAGCATTGTTCTTTCTCTCTCTGCAGCTGCTGCCTCTGGTGAAATCAGGGTGAGGGCGGTCAATGCCTGCGCCGGAAATCCACTGTCTCCGGCCAAATACCTGTACCTTAAACCACCTCCGGTCCCGGTGGTCGGCGGGTTGCAGGCACTCTGCAATGGGTCTGAAGGAGTGATATATACCACCGACGAGGGAATGTCCGGATACAACTGGGTGGTATCGTTAGGAGGGACCATTACCGAGGGATCCGCGACACATTCGGTTAAAGTGGCCTGGCACAATGCCGGAAGTCAGTTTGTCGGGGCGGCTTTTACGGTGCCCGGGGGATGCAGCAGCGTTGAGCCAACCCTGTTGCCGGTAAGCATACATCCTTATCCGGTTCCGGTGATCTCCGGACCCATGGAGGTCTGTATCGGCCAGACGGGCGGGGTTTTTACCAC
>CAYWHQ010000542.1:0-2153 GCA_964457665.1 uncultured Prolixibacteraceae bacterium
GACCTTCGATTGCGCAGGCAAGGTTTCACAAAAAAGGCTCAACAGGATAGGTAAAATGATGCGAAGTGTCATGCCGTTTGAATTTCCTGCAAATTTAGTAACATCCGGCAGACCTTTCGTCTTTAAAGTTTCGTTAATTTTGCCCGGCTAAATCCCCCCTCTATGAGTAACTATATCGGCATCAGGCACGAGGATAAATATGACATGGAACGTCGTGCACCGCTTACCCCCCGGCATGTGGAACGGCTCGTCCGCCTAAAAAAGATGGACATCATCGTCCAGCACAGCACCCGCAGGATCTTTTCCGACGAGGAGTATATCCGGGCCGGCGCTATGGTGAAGGAAAACCTGAGCGACTGTTCCGTTATCTTTGGCGTAAAGGAGATGCCACTGGATTTCTTTGAGCCGGGCAAAACGTATGTCTTTTTCTCCCACGTAATCAAGGGACAGCCACACAACATGCCCATGCTGCAAAGGATGATGGACCTGAAATGCAACCTGATCGACTATGAGCGTGTGGTGGATGAACAGGGCAAACGGATCATTTTCTTCGGACGATATGCAGGAATGGCTGGCATGATCAATTCGTTCTGGGTGCTCGGCCTGCGGTTAAGGGAGTTTGGTTTTGCCTCCAACCTCATCCGCATCCGTCAGTCCCACCAGTATAACTCCCTCCGTGAGGCAAAGGATGACATATCAGCCATCGGCCAGCTCATCGCCGAAAATGGCATTCCACAGCAACTTCGTCCGTTCGTGATCGGATTCACCGGTTACGGCAACGTATCGCAGGGCGCTCAGGAGATCTGCGGCCTCCTTCCGGTGAAGGAGATCTCAGCCGCCAAGCTGCTCGAATTGCACACCCGCTCCAAATTACCCGACAACCTTGTCTATAAAGTGGTGTTCAGGGAAGAAGATATGTATGAGAGGATTGATGGCGCTCCATTCGACCTCCACGACTATTTCCACAACCCTGAAATGTACCGGAGCTGTTTTGAAAAGTACCTGCCTCACCTCTCCATGCTTATCAACTGCGTCTATTGGGACAAGCGTTATCCCAGGCTGGTGACAAAGGAGTATCTGAAACGCGCTTTTGCCGAAGGGAATCCTAAACTCACGGTCATCGGAGATATCAGCTGTGATATCCAGGGCGCCGTGGAATGTACGCTGAAACCCACCGAGATTGAAGATCCGGTGTATGTATATAATCCCGGCGACGGGCAGATCACGATGGGATATCAGGGAAAGGGGATCCAGATCATGGCGGTGGATATCCTGCCGGCTGAGCTCCCCCTCGATGCCTCCGAAGGTTTCGGCGATGTGCTGGTGAATTATGTCAAACCCATCGCGGATGCCGACTTTGATGAGCATTTCGACGATCTTGACCTGCCCCGCTCCGTGAAAAAGGCGCTGATCCTCCACCAGGGAGAGCTGACGCCGGAGTATAAATATCTGGAACACGCACTGGGCAACCGACCTGCCCTGGTTGTATAATCCCTTCTCCTGCCACGCTGTTAATAATATTTTATCATGAAAAAAGTGCTCATCCTTGGCGCCGGGTTGGTTGCCAATCCCATGGTCCGCCATCTGCTTTCACATAATATCCACGTTACGGTCGCTTCCAATACACCCGACCGGGCCCTGGAGATGGTTGCCGGTCATCCCTGCGGAACGGTTGTCCCCTGGGAGGCGGATGACGAACCGGCGCTCAGCCTTCTTGTTCAGTCGCACGACATTACCGTCAGCCTGCTTCCCTATGTTTTTCACGTGATGGTGGCGAAACAATGTATTGCACATGGTAAAAATATGGTTACCACCTCTTATGTCAAGCCAGAAATGAAAGCGCTTGATCAGGAGGCCCGCGATGCGGGCATTATTATCCTGAACGAGATCGGACTCGATCCGGGCATCGACCACATGTCGGCCATGCGGATTATCGACCATATCCATCAAAAGGAGGGCGCCGTTCTGGAGTTCTATTCCCTGTGCGGAGCCCTTCCTGCTCCGGAATCCTCCGGAAATCCCTTCCGGTACAAGTTTTCCTGGAGCCCGAAAGGGGTGGTGATGGCAGGGAATAACGACGCCCTCTTCCTGAAGGATGGGAAAAGGGTGGCTGTTCCCACCCAGGAGCTCTTCAGGAACCCGTTCAGGATTGT
>CAYWHQ010000543.1:0-2130 GCA_964457665.1 uncultured Prolixibacteraceae bacterium
AACCGGTCAGGTTCTTCAGTATAAAATAACCAATTAATCCTCCAGCTATGAAAAAGTTATTTATCATCACCATCATACAACTGTTCAGCCTCTCAGCAAGCATCATGCTGTATGCTCAACAAAATCCCTCGGTGGTTAATCTGCTCTATTGTGATTTCGAAACCGAAAAATCATTCTATACTGATTACTGCTGGAGTTTTGAAGGTGTTGCCTTCAGCACCACCTCTCCGATCAGCGGAACATACAGCGGACGAACCAGCCAGCTGTCAGGCAATGCCAATATGGTCCGCTCTCCGTGGACAACCTTTGATGGCACTGGAAACATAAGTTTCCGGCACAAACTCTCTGGTCAGCCATACAGCAGCATCACCATGTAATGAAGGTCTTTCTGATTAATTCTTCCGGTGTTACCACTGATACCCTATACAGCTACCAGTATGGTGCCAACGCCACCCAGGTAGTTGATGTCAGTATTCCTGTTACAATGGCTGGCACTTACCGCGTGATCTTTTATTTTAAAGGTAACGGCGGAAGCTGGAGAGGACTGATCGACGATATTGATATTTCCGGTGAATATGCCTCCGACCCCGTGGGTTGTGTTCCCTACCTACCCTCTGACGATGCCGACGGCGACGGTGTTCCTGATTCCGAGGACGCTTATCCCAATGATCCCTACAGGGCTTTTAATACCTTTTTTCCTGCCAGTGGTCCTGGTACACTGGCCTTTGAGGACCTCTGGCCTTCCAGGGGCGACTACGACCTGAATGATGCGGTGGTTGGTTATCGTTTCAAAGTGGTTACGAATGCCCAGAATAATGTGGTTGATCTGTTTGGGACATTTGTACTGAAGGCTTCAGGCGCTTACCTTCATAACGGATTCGGGTTCAGTTTCTTGGGCGTCAATCCATCCAGTATCATCAGTACTACCGGGTATGATATTGCACCATCCGCGGAATATGACCTGATGGCCAACGGAACGGAAAATGGCCAAACCCATGCCACGATTATCGTATTCGATGATTTTCTGCGCCTGATGCCTTCCCCGGGGGGTATTGGGGTCAACACGATGAAGGATCAACCTTTTGTGCCATACGACACGCTCAATATCTACATAAAATTTATGGAAAATGGCACACCCGGGAGCGGGGGTACGGTTGGTATCAACACCCTGAACATCGGTGGGTTTAATCCCTTCATAGTTTCAGGAGGAGAGCGCGGACGCGAAGTCCACCTCCCGGGTTATCCCCCGACCGACAAAGCCAACGTAACTTACTTCGGCACGGCTGATGATGACACAAACCCTGCCACAGGCAGATATTATAAAACCTCCGATAACCTGCCCTGGGGACTGAACATTTATGATGATTTCGCATATCCCATTGAACTGGCCGATATCACCACTGCCTACCTCAGATTCGCCGAATGGGCCGAAAGCAATGGAACACTATATCCCGACTGGTACCAGGATAAGCCGGGATACCGGAATACGTCGAATATATATTAAACTATAAACACGGTTTGACGTGAGGGGGTCTCCGGCCGGATATCCCCTCGCGTCATTTTGGCAGGAAACCTCATCTGGCACCTCCTTTGATAAGGCACCACATAAACCAATCTCATCAGCTATGCAAACAGGAAAGATCAATGTCCAGACGGAAAACATTTTCCCGATCATCAAGAAATTCCTCTATTCAGAGCATGAAATATTCCTGCGTGAATTGATTTCCAATGCAGTAGATGCCACCCAGAAACTAAAGACCCTGGCCTCTGTTGGCAAATTCAATGGCGAACTAGGCGATCTCACCATCGAGGTTTCCGTTAATAAGAAAAAGAAAACCATTACCGTGAAAGACCGCGGAGTTGGAATGAATGCCGAAGAGGTCGACCGGTATATCAATCAGATTGCCTTCTCCAGCGCAGAGGAGTTCATAAGTAAATTCAAAACCAAATCCGAAGCCGAGATGAATGCCATCATCGGCCACTTCGGACTGGGATTTTACTCCAGCTTTATGGTGTCAGACCGTGTGGAGATCCATACAAAAACATGGATGGAAGAGGGCGACACAAAAGCTGTGCACTGGGTTTGCGATGGCAGTCCTGACTATACCATGGATGAAAGCAAGAAGAAAG
>CAYWHQ010000544.1:0-2125 GCA_964457665.1 uncultured Prolixibacteraceae bacterium
CACACACCCCCCTCTCTTTCCCGGTAAATTAATTTGGAATTGATCAATACTGATATTACTTTTGGGTCAACTTTAAAAGAGAAAAACCATGAAGAAAATCTACACCCTCATATTCATTTTAATCCTGGTCAGCGGAACGGTATCTGCGCAGCTTGAAATAAGTGCTTTCAACGCGACCGGATCGGGATATTCGACCACTGTTCTCACCGACTATCAGTGTCTGGGCGTGAATCCGGCGAACCTTGGCTGGACCTGGAACGACAACAGCATGAACATCGGTTTCCTTGAGAGCGGTATTTCGATCTATTCGCAGGCGTTAACCAAAAAACAGATCGTTGGCGACCTCTTCAATAATGACCCGCACCTTTCCTATTCCGAAAGGCAGCAGGCAGCGCTGGATGTGGCGGGAAAACTGACCTGGGCACAGGGTGGGATCACCTGGATCGGGTTCTCCTATCAGCACGACAAGGTTGGCGGTTTTGCCATCAGCATCCGCGACCGTGGCCTCTGGAACACGGTATTCAACGACAAAGCCTCCGATTTTCTTTTCCTCGGATACCACGATCCATATTTCGACAGCCTCGCGGTGAATGGCGGTGATACGATTGGTTACCGCAAAAATCCGAAATGGGCTTCGGAGGTCTACAACGGAACCTATCTCCACTTCCTCTGGTACCGGGAGTATAATTTCGGTTACGGTCGCCAGATCATCGAAAAGGAGAACTTTACATGGTACGGCGGGATCGGGGTGAAATATATCGCAGGTTATGGCAGCTATCAGTACCTTCAGGATGATGCAGGACTCAGGGCATACACATCGCTCAGCCCTTTGTTTGATGTGGATTACGACACTCCCACCCCCTCCGAGGTAACCGGCAGCGGACTGAAGCGGGTAGGAGATGGTTTCGGTGTTGACCTCGGGTTCACTTTCCTGATCTATAAGAAAATCAAAGTCGGCCTGGCTGTGAACGACATCGGCTTCATAAACTGGAACGGCAATGTGTACAATGGCAACAATACAACCGTGTGGGAGATTGAAACCGGAGGCATCCAGAATTATAATTTATTTGAACAAGGCGAGTTGATCCAGACCGACAATGCCCCCGGCGACCCAAGTCTGTGGGAAGGCGTTGACAAGAAGAAAATAAATCTGCCGACCCATTTCAGGGGTGGCGCCAGCTACCGTATCATTCCCGAGATCGAGGCAGGAGCCGATGTATATGTACCACTCCAGAAGAACGTTCCCGGCATGTACGAAAAAGCGGTACTTGGTATTGGCGGCCGGTTTGATCCGGCTAAATGGGTCCAGCTCTCCATCGGTGTTGTTACCGGTGGAAAATTTGGCACCAACCTGCCATTCGGAGTTTCTTTCTTCCCTGTCAGGAACGAAAAAGCAACCTGGCAGCTCGGTATTGCCACACGCGATATGATTTCGCTTTTTAAACAGGAGAACGCAACTGCTTCAGCCGCTTTCGGATTTGTCCGCGTCAGTTTCGGTAACAAACCGCCGACCCCGCTTCCGGCGGTAGAACAATAGAAATTCCGGCCGGAAGCGATACATGGTGCAGGATCAGATAAAACGCTGCATCCAGACCACATCAAAATAAGATCCAAACTTCCGGCCTACTTTTTCAAAGCGCCCGCATTCCATGAACCGGTTCTGCTCATGGAATCGGATACTACCTTCATTCTTTGATGAAATACTGGCGAGAAGGGTTTCTACTCCGTATTTCTTTGCGTCTTCCACCAATAAATCCAGCATCTGCTGACCTAATCCCTTCCCCGTGTGCTCATGGGTGATGAAATAGGCCACCTCTGCCGCATGATGAAAAACATCGGGACCCGGATACATCTTCAGCATTCCAAAACCCACATCTTCGCCCTTCTCGCTCACGATCACATAGATGGAATCACCGTATATACACTCCATGAGTTTATCAAAAAACTCAGGCCCGACCGGTTTATCCGGATAGGCGGAAAAACTCCCCGATGCATACTGATTGAATATGGCGACCACCTGATGACGGTCGGACTCAACGGCTTTGCGGATTGTATATTTCATACGTTAAATTTTTCGTAAAAATACAGTTTATCAGGGATTTTTTTGCCGGTAACCATTTTTTGG
>CAYWHQ010000545.1:0-2121 GCA_964457665.1 uncultured Prolixibacteraceae bacterium
GAAGAGCAGACCCGGGAAACATCTTTCAGGCCATGCAAGGGTGAAGAGCAGGCCTGTAAGGAGACTGGCGGTTATCAGACAGAACCTGGGCAGTTTTTTTGAGATCCTTTCGTTCATGATGTAATAATATGGAGGCAAAGATAGATATTTACCAGGGAAACGGCAGGGAGACCAAGTACCCGAAAAACGCAAGCTGATCGATGATCAGTAGAAAGTCTCCTTATTTGGATAGCGTATCCGGAGAAGTTTTCTGACTTCAGCCAGGAGGATATTCCGGAGTTCGGGAAGGTTGGTCCTTTCAGTAGCCGAGAGAAAAACAGAAGGGCTGGCAGACCTTGCCAGCCATGTCTTCTCTAACTCTTTAATGGTCAGATTTTCGCTGACAGCCGGGGTGAGATCATCCTCCTCTTTCTCTACATGCCTGTAACGGTCGATTTTGTTAAAAACCATCACGGTAGGTTTATCTGCAGCATGAAGTTCAGCCAGTGTTTCATTAACGACCCTGATCTGTTCCTCATGGTCGGGGTGGCTGATATCCACTACATGGACGAGCAGATCGGATTCGCGAACCTCATCGAGGGTCGATTTAAACGATTCGATCAATCCGTGAGGCAGTTTGCGGATAAAACCAACGGTATCGTACAGCAGGAAAGGAGTCCGGTCGATCACTACCTTCCGGATGGTAGTGTCAAGCGTGGCAAACAACTTATTCTCAGCAAAAACATTCGATTTGCTGAGAAGATTCATGAGTGTGGATTTCCCTGTATTGGTGTAGCCGACCAGTGAAACCCGGATCATTTCGCCTCTCTTTTTTCGCTGGGTTGTCTTCTGCATGTCGATCTCCCTGAGTTTCTCCTTCAGCACCGAGATTCGCCAGCGGAGGTAACGGCGGTCGGTTTCGATCTCCTGTTCTCCCGGGCCTCTCAGTCCTATGCCTCCGCGTTGTTTCTCCAGATGGGTCCATCGGCGCGCCAGCCGGGGAAGAAGGTATTCAATCTGAGCCAGTTCAACCTGGATCCGTGCGCTGAAGGTACGCGCACGGCGGGCGAAGATATCAAGAATTAGGCCGGTACGGTCGAGTATGCGGCAGTTCAGTTCCTTTTCAATATTCCGGATCTGCGCAGGACTCAGTTCATCATCGAAAATTACAAGGTCGATCTCCCTCTTTTTCAGAAGCACGAGAATCTCCTGCAGTTTACCGGAACCCACATAGGTTCTGGGATCGGCGACCTGCAATTTCTGCAATATCCGGCCTCCCTCATAGCCGCCGGCAGTCAACAGCAGGAAGGATAACTCGTCAAGATGCTCTTCCGACTGCCGGAGCGACTGCCCGGGTGATGTGAGCCCGACCAGCAGTGCTTTTTCCGCCCTTGTTCCGGTTTCAATCATTTACGAAAAGATCCAATGTAGATATAAATCGAATATTGACAAAAATATTGTATTTTTACATGCATATACCTTCTGGTCAATAATATAAAAATGGATAGTATTGATTGGTCCAAGATGACCGAAAATGATATCCCGGAGCAATTATACCGGCAGTTTTTTTTATTGAATCCGGATGGGATCTCCATCTCAGATGCAGATGGGAAGCTCGTTTACTTTTCTCCCCGTATCGGAGAGATCTTCGCCTTCCCCGAGCCTGAGATCGTGCTTGGCAAGAGCATCATGGACTGGATTGATCCTGCGCACCATGCAAAAGCAAAAAAGAATCTGCACGCGGTTATTCATGGAGGGGAGCGGGAGGACAATACCTATCTCCTGGTAAAATATTCAGGAGAGCGTTTTTTCGGAGCGATAAATTCAGCACCGCTGAGAGATCAGGCCGGAAATTTTTTTGGGTTGATCTCTTCGATCCGGGATATCAGCGATGCAGTGAGACTGCAGCAAACCCTCAGTCAACGGGAGGAACGTTACAGGGCGATCGCTGAATTGTTGTCAGAGGGACTGGTTCTGGTTGGCCAGGACCAGACTGTATGCGAATGGAACAGAGCGATGGAGCTGATCACCGGTATCCTGAGGGAAGATATATTGGGAAAGAATTTCCTGCATGTCATTACATCTCTGGTTCCTGAAGGAAAGGTTCACCCGGGGCAGATACAGAAACTGACGGAGGCCCTG
>CAYWHQ010000546.1:0-2107 GCA_964457665.1 uncultured Prolixibacteraceae bacterium
ATAGAAATCCAATACTTTGGTCGGATTAAGAATTGCGCATCAATTTTTTGTTTAATAGTTAGTTGCGGCAAATTCTTCTGGTTCAAATTTGCTTGAGTTGCACCTTCATATGTACCATAACGATGATCATAAAGCCAAATCATTTTCGCTTCATATAAAGGAAGCCATTTTTCGGTTCCTTTCAAATAATTATTCCCAAATAGTTGGAAACCTATCGATTCAAGCTGATTAGAATTTCTAAAAAGATGAGAATCGTTAGCCATATGAAACATAGTGGTAAATTTTATTTCCCATGGATTCCCGTTCCTCATCTTGTTATCATCGATAATGATAGGAAAACGATGATAAATTGATTTAGTTAGATCTGCATCCCTTTTTGTACGAAAAATTGGACAATTCCCTGTGTTCGGATTTATTTCATTAAATTCTGTAGAAGTAAGGCTAAAATGTCGTTGAGAATCAAGAATGTCAGAAAATTTTCTGCAGAAAAACACAAAATCCGTTGAGGATGTTTTTATTTTGTCTCCAGTCATTATGAATGCACAAAATTTAAATGAATGATGAATTGCAGGAAATATGAATTCCTCATTTTCAAATGCAATGAGTTGTGTTAGACTATTGGTCTCAATTAAATTTTTAAAAAATGGTGCAGTCGTTGCGTCCGTTGCGATACCAGCGGGGATAATAATTCCTGCTCGTCCTATCGGTGAGAGCAACGAACGAGCCTGTTCAGTGAACACAGTATAAGTATTGATATCACCAGTGCCAGTTAGAGGGAATCGGTTGCTAAGCCGAAGAAACCGGCTCGTGGCCTCCGATGTAAAAAGGGCATTCTCATACTCCTTAATCAGAGATGGATTTGTTGTCATTAGATGTTTGATTAGATTATCGCGTACCGCTTTGTTTGCCGCATTTGCTATAGTGACATCCCTTGTCGCAAAAAACTCCTGCTGCTGTAGCTTAATCCGCTCCCATGGCGGATTTCCAAGTACACAATCAAATCCCCCCTTTTCAAAAACTTCCGGAAATTCCAAAGCCCAGTGGAAAAACCGAAATTGGCACGCCAGCTGCCGGGCTACCTTCACCTGTGGGAGATTGACAGCTCCACTCCGTGCAAGGTATTCCCGCACCGTCTCTGTTGTGGGAACATGCCCTCCCTTCACCTGTTCCTTGGTAATTTCCACAAAGAATGCCGCCGTCCAGAGATCTGACGCAGTTTTATCCTTGCACCATTGCGTCCCCTCTTGTTGGAATGCGGAGAAGAGTTCTTTCTTCTTTCTGATGTCTTCCGGTTTATCATCAGCAATAGCATTCACCTGTTGCCGAGATGAAGTGAAGACATTCATTGATATATCAAACTCGGCAAAGCGCCGATGCTCCCGTTCATTCTTATTTTGCTTTTTTAAATCACGTGCGACTGCTTTATCGTCTCCACTAATCGCGGTGAAGGCTTCATCTGGAATACCATCCTTCAGCACCGAAAGATCAAATACCCCTATCAGCGAGTCACCACACCGAACACGATGGTCGAGAAAAGTAAGTGGCTTGCTCTTCGTATGTCCCTCGAGCCAGAGAGCAACCTTGCAGAGGTCTACTGCAAGCGGATTCTTATCCACCCCGTAAATACAGTGCCTGATTACATCGCGGATGGCAATCCGCATCTGCTCTGGTGCAGGCTCTTCATCGCCTGTTCGGGCCTTGGCAAGTTCACGCCCGATTGTACGGGCAGCGGCAAGGAGAAAGTGGCCGGAACCGCAGGCCGGATCGCAGACAGAAAGTGCGAGGAGGGCTGCCTCTTTCTCTACCGGGTTTTTTACCAGAGCGAGCCGTTCTTTGATGACCGGCACAAGGGCACTCTGAATGAGTTCGTTCACGAGTTCCGGAGGGGTATAATATGAACCGGTAGATTTCCGCTCAGTTCCGGCAAGCAGATGGAATTCCGGCTTCCCGTTCTTTTCCACAAAGACCGGCTGGAAATCGAGCAGGCTTTCGTACACGCTGCCAAGTTCTTCCACATCGAGGGCTGCGTAGTTAATCCGGCGCCACGGGGAGTTCTCCTTCTCACGGTACATGCAGATGTCCCATATAGCGGTGAGTAGGTCGCGGT
>CAYWHQ010000547.1:0-2098 GCA_964457665.1 uncultured Prolixibacteraceae bacterium
ACGACCCGACGGGTCTTGGATGCCGAGAATATAGCCTGCGCTGTTGTCGAAGGTTGGCGGTGTACGCAACAGACCGAGCATCACGCCTGATGTATTGGAACCCTGCTGGATACGGTCGCCACCCGAGATCATGTAGTTGGCGCTTCCCATGATTTTGAACTTGTTGGCCAGTTTGGTTTCGCCGGTCAGCTTGAAGGTGTTACGACGAAATTTGTTGTTGGGAACGATACCCTTCGACTGGTTGTCGGAGAAGCTGAAATAGAAGTTCGCAACTTCGCTTCCACCCACCATCGACAGGGAGTTGTTGGTGGTAACACCGGTCTGGAAGAAATCAAATACATCATAGGTATTGATGCTCTGACCGTTGGCCCTGGGATCGTTTTTGCTGACGATCTGTCCGTCGACATCAAAGGTACGCCACTGGTAATTGGGGTCTACAAAATAGGAGCAGGTGTCGATTTTGGCCCCCCATGTCGAGGCATTGCCTCCTAACCATCTGCCACCCGAACCTTGCGAAAACTGCTTCTGGAGTTTCGGGGTCTGGCTGATCTTGTCGATCGTTACAGAGGTGTTGAAATTTACCGAGATCTTTTTTCCGCCAGTTGCCGAACCTTTTTTGGTGGTGATGATGATGGCGCCCGATGCCGCGCGAAGACCATAGAGTGCCGTGGCCGCCCCGCCCTTCAGCACGTTGATCGATTCGATGTCGTCGGGATTGATGTCGATGGCGCGGTTTGATGTGGCTACCCCGTCAACGTTGTAAACCCCACCTTCGTTATTGATGGGAACCCCATCTACAACAAAAAGGGGCTGGTTGCTCTGGGTCAGTGACTGAACCCCGCGGATGGTGATGTAGGATGACGCACCTGCCACCCCTGCGGAATTGATGATCTGTACGTCGGCAACCTTCCCCTGAAGGGCGTTGATAAAGTCAACGCGTCCGGTTTTGGAGATATCTTTTCCGCCAACCTCCTGTACAGAATAACTGAGTGCTTTGGCTTCCCTCGGGATACCGATGGCTGTAACCACGATCTCATCCATGTTCAGCACATCCGGATCCATCTCCAGGTCAATGGAAGTAAGGTTGCCGATGGTCACTTCCTTGGTTTTCATCCCGACAAAGGAGAATACAAGCACGTCGTATTTGGCGGGAACCGAAAGTACATATTTCCCGTCCTGGTTTGTATTTACACCTATCGTGGTGCCGTTCACCACGACGGTCACGCCCGGAACCGGCTGTTTATCCTCCGAGGAGGTGACCGTCCCGGTAATGACCCTGGTCTGGGCCAGCAATCCTTGAACACCTACCATTAGCAGCAGGGCAAGGAACATCGTAAATTTTCTCATAACCGTTGATTTTTGTTAATAAAAGCGTTAATAATCAATGACATTAATGTTGATTGGGGCGATATGTAGAATTGACATCAGCTGTATGACATGGCATTGACTATGCAATTTTAATAATTAATTTCCGGTTGGAATAAAAAAAATTAACTTTTTTTTAACGGTCGGTTTCCAGATTTTTTCTGCTTCGGTAATGGATGCCGAAAAGCAGTATCATGAGAATATAAATCACGGGAAGAACCATTCCGGTTCCTCCCGTGAAAGCCGGAGCAGTGGCCAGGAAAAGGGCAGGGAGAATCAGGATGGGATAACCCCGTTTCTTTCCGTACCAGATCATCACGGCGCCTGTAAGGATGGATGTATGCAGCAGGATTCCGGGGAGGATCAGTGCATGCAGGTAACCAGAAGAGTACTGTGGCCCGGCAGCATATTCATTCAGCGCATCGCTTATGAGGCGGGTGTGCATCAGTGCGGCGGTTAATAAAAGAACCATGACGGCGGACCAGGTGAAGGTAAACAGGCATAAAACGGTCAGAGTAACCGGTCGTCCCGACGCCGTTGTCATGTGTTCATCTGTTTCAGTTGTGTGCTGTAAAGTATGATGAAAATACCCGAAAAGATCACATCCGGTATCGACGGGCCTGGAAGTTCAAAGAAATACATGGTCGAAAGGATGAGAAGGATCTGTGATATGGCATACAGATGGAAGCCGGTCTTCTTCAGGTTCCACATGATCAGTGCCCCGCCGAACGAC
>CAYWHQ010000548.1:0-2092 GCA_964457665.1 uncultured Prolixibacteraceae bacterium
AGGATCAGGGAATCCATAGGGATATTGTAAGCTGTGTGCGGTGCCTTTTCGGGGGGATCAGCGGGCATCGGACCGGACTCTTCGGTGATAAACCAGGTAGTGATCGCCGTTGCAATCAGTATGATAAAAACTGCCGCCGGTGGCCAGATTAGCCAGGGACGACTTAAACTGTATGTCTTGGATGTGAATATCTTAAGTATTGTCATTCAGATCCTGAGGTTTGGGAATACTCTTTGGTGTTAAACAACACCTCTATAACGACGATCTCAGGTCTGTTGCCAATCCTCACAGGTGGGCCCCAGGTGCCAAATCCGTTCGATACATAAAAATGGGTTCCGTCAATTTTCTTGTAACCTCTGCTGATTTCATAGATAGCCCGTGTGACATAATTCAGAGGCCATAATTGTCCGTGATGCGTATGTCCCGAAAAGGAAAGGTCCACTCCTGAACGGGCAGTCTGATCCAGATTGAAAGGCTGGTGATCCATCAGGATCACCGGCCTGCTGAAATCTGCTGTCCGCAGTACCTCATTCAGTTCTTTCCTTTTTCTCCCAGTAAACCTTTCTTTATCCCGGTCCTCTCTTCCGGCAAGATAAAAGGCATTGGCGATGAAGATGGCGGTATCCCGTACCATTCTGATTCCGTGTGCTTCCAGGTATTTTACTGCAGGGTCGGCGCCCCCGATAAACTCATGATTTCCCGTCACGGCGTAAACCCCCAATGGCGCTTGGAGCCGGATCAGCGATTCACCGATATTGTCCTTGATCACCGGAGCAAGATCTTCATCTACAACATCGCCGGCCAGCAATATGATATCCGGTTTATCACCGTTTAGCATAGCCACCAGTTCGTTGGCCTTGTCTTTGCGGATGATGGTTCCAAGATGAATATCCGAGGCAAGGGCGATCTTCAGGGAATCCATCCCGGGAACCTCCTTTGGAATGTGAATCTTCAGGCGGTTGACAACAGGATTGCGGGCATTGATATAGCCGGCAGCGACCGTCACGGTTACCAGGCCCGATACGACCCAGAAAAGGATCACCTTAGTTTCTGAAGGGTTCCGGGTAAGGAGGAATGGCAAAATCGGATAGATATTATGCACCAGCCTGATAAGGTCAATCACAATGACTGCCATTAAAAAGTAGAGCATAAAAGCAAGCCAGAAGGAACCGATCCAGGTGATGACCCCGGTGAATTGACATACCCAGACCCTCTCCAGTATTCTGGCGGCGATGAAAGTGGAAACAATGAACCAGAAGACAATGGTGAACCACCAACGTGCTTGCGTCCCGGCCGCGAATACCTGCACGCCGCGGGAAAATATATAAAAGTTCACAAGCAGGTATATCACCGTCACGATGGTGAAAAAGATGATCATGGCAGAGGTTTTCAAGGGAGGAATAATTATAATGATGGCGCAAAATTAAGGAAATCCGGAGCAGGATATTCATAACTAACTGTTACATTTGTAGAGAATATCAACCATATCTTTATGCAAGCCGGCTTTACACTCACCTGGATCGACTACACGATCATGGTCATCTACTTTGCTTTCGTTCTGGGGATCGGATGGGCACTGAAAAGATATATGAAGGATGCCAGCGCCTTCCTTGAGGCCGGCAGGTCGATGCCCGCCTGGGTTGCCGGGTTGGCCTTTATCTCCACGAATCTCGGCGCCCTGGAGGTGATGGGAATGACCGGTTCGGGAATGAAATACGGCATGCTGACAACCCATTTCTACTGGGTGGGAGCTATCCCGGCAATGGTTTTTCTGGCGCTATTCATGATGCCTTTCTATTACGGATCAAAGGCAAGGTCGGTACCCGAATATCTGAAACTCAGGTATGATGAGAAAACAAGAGGATTGAACGCGATCCTTTTTGCCCTGATGACCATCCTGGCATCCGGCATCTCGATGTATGCCCTGGCCATCCTGATGGAAAAAGTACTGGGATGGAACTTTCACCTGAGCCTTATCCTGTCAGCCTCCATTGTCCTTGTCTATACCTATCTTGGTGGGTTGTCATCAGCCATCTATAACGAAGTTCTCCAGTTCTTTATCATTGTCATCGGACTTCTGCCGGTGGTATTT
>CAYWHQ010000549.1:0-2088 GCA_964457665.1 uncultured Prolixibacteraceae bacterium
AGGAATTTTTTATAGATCCGGTCGGTTGGTTCCGGCGGGTGGAAAAAACCGGATTGGACGGAGCTTAAATCTCTGCACCCGCGTTGCTTGGCAATTGATTTGGAAACGGAATTAAAAGGGGTCGGGCAGGCAGCCGTACCCCTTTTATTGCGGGTGTTTCCGCTGGGAATGACATTTATCGGATTTTTTAGAAACCGGCCGGCTGCGCAGCAGTACATAGGTTGCTCCCGCCCCTCCATCATATGATTGAGCGCTGGTATATGCGATAATCCGTTTAAGCCAGTAGCTTTGATTGAGCCATTCGCGAATTTTGTTTTTCAAAACCGGCTCTCCCCGCGAAGAAAGGCCGCGCCCGTGAATGATAAGAACCGCCCTCTTCCCGGAATTAAGCGCCTCACCCAAAAAAGCTTCGAAAGCTTCTTTCGCCTGCTCTACATTCATTCCATGAAGATCGATATGCGCCTGAATGGAAAAGTCTCCCCGGTGCAGTCTGCGGGCGAACTCCCGGTGACTGTTGTAGCCCGTTCCCTCGATATATTCAGGGGTTTCTGATACGATAAAACCCTCTCCATGATTTACAAGTCTGGCAAGCTGAGTCAAGGTTTCATCTTTGTTTGTTTGACTTAATTTTTCCGTCTGTTTTATTGTAATATTTTTTCCCGCAGCATGATTTTTTACTAGGGGATCGACCCCGGACATAGCTTCCTTAAACAGCTCTTCTTCAGACAGATGTTTGGATACCGTTTTCTCTTCCTTGATGGTTTCTTTTCGTAAATCCGTGGAAGATGATGAGTTCACCCTTTCCACCAGGCCTTTCAAGCGGGTAAAAGGATTATGAACCAAGGATGATTTCAGACAACAGTTTTCTGTGGGTTTTTTCATTTAAATTGCCATAAATCAGTTTGTTAATAGAAATTAATTAGAGGCAGTATTTGGACACAAGGACAACCGAAAACAAAATTCCTAAAAAAATCAAGGCAAATGTCTCCTCATACCCGAAGTGCAGTTGGTGGAGAGTTGTCCTTGGTCCCCGGGCGTAACCCCTGGCTTCCATCGCCTCCGCCAGATCGTCGGCCCGTCGGAAAGCGCTGGTCATAAGGGGCATCAGCAATGCGGCAAGAGACTTCAATTTTCGATCGTAACGACCTCTTTCCACACAGGCGCCCCGGGCTGTCTGGGCTGTTTTAATCCGGTCGTATTCTTCCAGAAATGTAGGAACAAATCTCAGGGCCATGGAGACCATGACGGCTATATCCTGAACGGGGATACGCAGGTGTTTTAGCGGGCTTAAGAGATGTTCCAGTCCGCAGACCAGATCCGAAGGCGATGTGGTCATGGTTAGAATGACGCCGCTCAGGGCAAGACAAAGAAACTGCCAGGAAATAAAAAGGCCACGAAAAAATCCTTCCTCGGTAACCCCGACGGGTAGATATGGAATTTGGAAGACAAGAGCGCCGTCGGTAAAAAAGAGATGCAGGCCGAACAATAAAACAGCGAACACAACCAGCGGTCGTAGTGCTTCCCGAACTTCGGAAAATTTCAGCCGGGAAGCCGCGCAGAAGGCAAAAAGGGAAACGCTCAGCAGTAACATTTCCCAACCTCGCGCCTGAAATATGAGAATCGACAGTCCCACCATAGCCAGAATTTTTACCCGCGCATCAATACGGTGGCCAAAGGAATTGCCGTCGCGGTATTGCCCGAAGCGGATCATGGCTGCTCCTTGTGCAAGGATGTGAGCAGGTGATGTATTTCACGTTCCGCGTCTTCTGTGGAGAGGATATCCGGTGTCAACGGCCATCCCCGTCTCTTCAATTGATACATCAGTTCCATAACAGGAGGCGGCGATATAAAGGAGTCAGGATTCTCCGCCATTTTACGCAGTATGTTCCGCGGAGGACCATCGAGAATAATTTCCCCCTTATCCATAACTAACAGGCGATCGGCGTCAGCCATGTCGTTGACGTCATGGGTAATGTGAATAATACCTATTCCCTCTGCGTGCAGCCGGTCCATCATTTGTAATACCCGCCGCCTTCCAAAGGGGTCAAGGTAGGCGGTCGGTTCATCAAAAGCGATATACCGGGGATT
>CAYWHQ010000550.1:0-2079 GCA_964457665.1 uncultured Prolixibacteraceae bacterium
GGAATTTTATCATGGCTTTCTATCTGCAAATCCCCTTTTTAACTCTTGCAGATTCCATTTGCATTGGCAGCGGCCTGATCATGGCCATCGGAAGAATCGGCTGCCATTATTATGGATGTTGTATTGGCAGGCCAACAACCGGATCATGCCGGGTGATTTACAGTAATCCCGATTCGAGTGTTTTCAGACTGTTTCCTGCTTTGGCCAACACACCGTTAATTCCGGTTCAGCTGATTGCCTCCCTTCTTGATTTCATGGTTTTTCTGATCTCCTGTATTGCGGCCATCCACTACCCGTATTCTGGTTTAATAATGCTGATTTTCATTATTTTCATCAACCTGAAAAGAATTATCCTGCAGAATTTCAGGTATAAGTCACAAAGCAATAAAATCCCTTACAGGTTTGTTTCATCAGCCATTATTTTTTTCTCTTTGCTTGTTGCCTGGGCTTTTCATGAATACGGTTCAACCTTTTTGGAAAGACAATATCCGGTGGTTGCTTTCTCAATGTCTGACTACTTTCGTTTTCTGATTTCAGATGCAAACATCCCTGCCTCATTGATGTTTATTGCAGCCCTTAATTTTTTAGCTTATGGACTCCATGGCAGGCGGACAGGCACCCATACAAATCTTGTTGCATGAAGATCCTTACTGTTGAAAAACTCTCCTGGCATCTGGTCTGGATTTTCGGTTTACTGGAGATGATTACGGTTCCTTTGGTTGCCTGGTTGCCTACGGTCTCATCTCTTCAGACGAAATCTCCCTGGCAGGGGGCCGTTGTTGGATTTGCGGGAGTCATTATTCTTTTTCTTATTCTGAATAGCATTCTTCCAAAATTGAAGTTCGGGATGGAAGGAGAAAAACTGATGAAAATTTCCGTTCTCCCCGCAGCTATATGGAACACACTCTTGCTTGCGTTGATTTTCGGTATCCAGAAGATCTGCGGAATTGTCGTCATCAACTCCTGGATTCCACGATATGTACTTGCCGGATTTGTTTCGGTTTTCGGCTCTGTATTTATCACTGTTACACTTTACATGTGGGTCAGCCGGTTTATTCCTTATTTAAGATTGTCGTTCAGGACAGCCCAACACGGTTACACGGTCAAAAAGATCGATGTACTGAATCTTTCTCTGACTGCAGGGATTTACGAAGCTATCGCCCTTCCTTTTATTCTGCTGTGGCTACTGGCAGATTCCCTTGTACCTGTGGTTGCCGGATTGACAGGGTTGGCAGGCGGTTTACTTGGAGCCGGCGCCGTGGTGGTTCTCTTCAACAACACGCGGCTCCTCCATTTTTCCATTACACTTGAAGAAAGTTCCTGAAAAAGTCAGATTAACAACCCATTTCCCTTACCAGAAACAAATACCCTTTCCCTTTCAGGGTTACGATTTCGATTGCCGGATCATTCGTAAAATAACCCCGTATCTTCCGGATATAGACATCCAGTGTACGGGAATTGAAAAATGAGTCGTCTCCCCAGACGGATAGCAAAAGCTCCTTCCGGTCGAGGTTACGGTTCTGGTGTACAACCAGCATTGTCATCACCTCCAGGTCGCGCTGCGAAAGCTTGATAACACCGTTCGGGGTGTGCAACTCATAGCGACGGGGATAGAAGCGGCAGCTTCCCAGAATTACCTCATCAGCAATCATCGGGGGATGATTCTTTCCTCCTGTGCTAAGTCTGACCTGATTGTTGATTCTGACGACCAGCTCTTCCAGGCTAAAGGGTTTGCGGATATAATCAGTACCTCCTGCTTCAAAACCCTTTACCAGATCAGCCGTTTCAGTTTTCGCCGTTAAAAATATAACCGGTAATCCCGGATTTCTCCGGCAAATCTCCTCACACAAGGTATAACCATCCACATGGGGAAGCATTATATCGAGCACGCATACTTCAGGAGAAAATGCCTCAAGAACAGACAGCACCCGTGCGCCATCGGTCACCCATTCAACCTGAAACCCTTGTTTCCGGAGGGTTTCACTCACAATTTTTCCCAGATGGGGTTCATCCTCTATATACAGAACGCGTGTTTCCATTATCCCTTGACTGGTATCCGGATATAAAACGAAACGCCAC
>CAYWHQ010000551.1:0-2076 GCA_964457665.1 uncultured Prolixibacteraceae bacterium
CGCTGATGCAGCGGTTTTTTTCGTCGGTGCGGAGTTCCATATGTTTGTTTTTTATGTGTTATCTGCTATTTCTTCTGATTATTCCGGAAGGTCTCGCCCAGCCGCTCCAGACCGCGGGAACAATCCCTCTCCGGGAGACAGGCTTCGATCAGGAAAAGTCGGTCTGTTCCGGCCATTGCTTGCCGGATAGCCTGGTCGAGTTCCTCTTCGGTGGTTACCCGGATACCGGTGGCGAAAGGACTACCGCCGAAGGATTCGGGCAGTGCGGCGTAATGCCACATCTGCAGGTCGTTGTAGGCGCCGTCCTGGTGCAGCTTACGTTCTATGAGATATCCATCGTTGTTGATGAGCACAATGATGGCGGGCCGGCTTTCGCGGATCAGGGTGGAAAGCTCCTGTGCAGTCATCTGGAAAGCTCCGTCGCCGGTGAGAACCAGGGGTCTTTTTTCGGGGCGGGCAAGGGAAACTCCCAGCGAGGCCGGGGTACAGAAGCCGATGGAACAATAATAGGACTGTACCATGAAATTTTCTGCCTCTTCGATATGGAATTCCGGGGTTGCGCAAAAGGCATCACCGGGTTCGGAAAGAAGAATCATATGATCGTTCAGGTAGTAATTGATGCATTCGTAGAGCCTGATGGCAGTCAGCCTGCGGGTGGGTTCCGGGACAAACTGTTTTTTCGGAGTGTACGCTCCGGCGGGGTGCGATGTGAGGTATGAACGGTGTTTGACTGTTTTGGTCAGCTCCCTGATGAAATCGGCCATCTGGACCTGCGGGAAGAAATGGCTTCCGATCCGTATTTGCCCCCGGCTCACCTCGATCATTCTTCGTTTATCGAGGTTGATGCTGAAAAGCCCGGTATCCAGGTCGGTCATCCAGGTACCCAGTGCCACCAGGCAGTCGGAATCCTCAACCTGGGTGCGTACATGTCCTTTGCTCCAGCTCCCCTGGTAGATCCCTGTAAACTGCGGATGCAGTTCAGGAAGCACCGATTTGCTGCCAAGCATGGTGGCAAACGGAATCTCAGAGGTCTCGACCAGCCGGAGGGTCTCCTTTCCAAGTCCGAATCGCAACAACTCAATCCCGGCGAGGATCACGGGATTCTGTGCCTTGTCGATCAGCGCTGCTGCCTCGGCGACGGCTTCCGAGAGGCTTTCGGGGTCGGAGGGGAGGGGGAGGATGGTAAGTGGCGAGTCGGGTTCCCGGCAGGCTACCGTGGCAATATCTGCCGGAAGTTCAAGATAAACGGGAAGCTTGTGGGTAAGGCAGCTATGCAGAAGGCGGTCGATCGTCGCCGGCGCTTCTGCAGGATCGGTCAGCATGGCCGCATCTGCAGTGATCTTCTGGAACATTTCGAGTTGCAGATAATAATGTGTCACCAGATGATGAACCATGGCTCCTGCTTCACGGCGACGTGCGGGCGGCGCACCATTGATCAGAATGAGCGGAACGCACTCGGCAAAGGCACCCGCAATGGCATTGATGATGCTCAGTCCACCCACCCCGTAGGTAACCAGTGCGGCTCCAACGCCCCTGATCCTGGCATATCCGTCGGCAGCATAGCCGGCGTTGAGTTCATTGCAATTTCCAACCCAATGGATGGGGCTGGCCATCACTTCATCCAGGAAATCGAGGTTGTAATCTCCAGGAACTCCGAAAAGATGACCAACACCTATCTCTTCCAGCCTTTGGAGAAGATACTTAGAAACTGTAAAATTTTTATCCATAACCTGCCTTGGTTTGAGGTTTCACCTTCAAAAGTATAAAATTCCTGCGGGATTATCCAAATAGCATCACATTCCGTGTTCATCGTCACCATGCTTCAGGACCGGAAGTTATATCGCCGGAACCTGATGGTTGAAGGATCAGGTTTGTTACCGGAGAAGAAGCGTTGCATCAGAACCTTATCCGAAAAAAAAAAGTGCAAGGCGTAAATTCTTGCACTCTTTCTGGTGACCCCGAAGGGATTCAAACCCCTAACCTTCTGATCCGTAGTCAGACGCTCTATCCAATTGAGCTACGGAGCCAAAAACAGGGTGCAAAAATATACTTTTTTTTTGTCCGGCAGAAATTCAT
>CAYWHQ010000552.1:0-2075 GCA_964457665.1 uncultured Prolixibacteraceae bacterium
CCCCACTTCGGTTTCAGGTTCGGTAAGGCCAAGCTGATCCCGGGCAAACGGGTGATCACCGGTCCGGCATATATGGAGATAGCCGGTGTACCTACCCCGCTGATGGTCCCTTTCGGATACTACCCTATCCGCACCGGCCAACGCTCGGGGATCCTCCTTCCCACCTACGGCGAATCGGCCAACCGGGGGTTCTATTTCGAAGGAATGGGATACTACTGGGCCATCAGCGATTACATGGATTTCACAGTAAGGGCCGACATCTACACCCGCGGAAGCTGGGGGGTCAGGCCTTCGGTGAATTACAGCAAACGTTACAAATACAACGGAGCCATCAACCTGGGGTACGCCGTCAACGTTTTCTATTCGCCCGAAGATCCTAATTACAGAAAGAACAAGGATTTCAAGATTTACTGGCGGCACACGCAGGACCCCAAGGCGCGGCCGAGAAGCACCTTCTCGGCCAGCGTGAATATCGTTTCCAACACTTACAACCGGAATAACCTGGCCAGCAGCGCCGAGCAATACCTCTCAAACGAATTCCAGTCGAGCATCAACTACGCCACCCAATGGAACAATAAGGTATTTCTCAACCTGAACCTGAATCACCGGCAGAACACCCTGAGCAAGACCATCAGCCTCACCCTGCCGCAGGTCGCCCTTTCGGTGAACCAGTTTTATCCTTTCCGGCGAAAAGTAACGGTCGGCAAGCTGCGATGGTACGAGAACATCAGCATGAAATATAACGCCGATGCCGAAAACCGGTACAACACCTACGACTCGCTTCTCTTTAAACCGGGATGGGAAAAACAGCTGCAGTATGGCATCCAGCACCGGATACCGATCAACGCCACGCTGCGTATCCTGAAGTTCTTCAACTGGACAAACTCCATCAACATCAACGACCGGATGTACTACCAGACGATCCGGAAGCGGTTGCAAACCGACACGGTGGTAAGCGGAAACGACACAATACTCCCCGGAATCATCGTCGATACCGTGTACGGATTTGCCAACGCATTCGACATGAATTTTTCCACGTCGCTCAACACGAGGTTATACGGGATGTACCAATTCAGGCGGGGACCCGTCATCGCTATCCGCCACATGTTCACCCCATCGGTCAGCTTCACCTATACCCCCAACTGGGGCAGCCCGTCGCTGGGCTACTGGCGGGAGGTTGACGGCGACACGATGGATACACCCCGCAGGTATTCGATTTTCGAAGGTAATATTTACGGGCAACCACCCGGTCAGCAGGCCGGTATCCTTTCGATCGCCCTCAGCAACAACCTTGAAATGAAGGTCAGAAACCGGAAAGATACCGTGAAGGGTTATCGGAAAATTCCCCTGATCGACGACTTCACCGCTCGGATCTCCTATGATATCGCCCGCGACTCGCTCAACTGGAGCACGCTTAACCTGAGCGGACGTTCCTCCATATTTAAAGGACTTACCATCCAGTATGGAAGCATCTGGGATTTCTATGCACGCGACTCGCTGGGCCGGCGGATCAATACCAGCGAGTGGAAGATGAACCGCAGGATCCTGCGCCTTGACAACACTACCTGGGATATCGGGTTGTCCTACAGCTTGTCGTCCGACAGGGCAAAGGGTAAAAAAAAGCCTACCCGCGGCACCGAAGGGGAGCAGCAGGATGTGCTGGATTACTACGATTATTACGTGGACTTTGACATCCCCTGGAGTTTCAGTTTCAACTACAACTTCCGTTACGCCAAAACCTACGACGCCTCCAAAAAGGCGCGCACCGAACAAATCATACAAACACTATCCTTCAACGGCCAGCTCAATATCACCCCAAAATGGAAAATCTCGCTTACCACGGGCTGGGATTTCAAAGCCAACCAGCTCTCCTATACCTCCATCGACATCTACCGCGACCTCCATTGCTGGGAGATGCGTTTCGGGTGGATTCCAAAGGGCGGTCAGCAGAGCTGGAACTTCTCCATCAACGTGAAAGCCTCGATCCTGCAGGATATGAAGCTGAACAAGAAGAAGGATTTCAGGGATTTGTAGCGTGGCGGAATGGCGGAATGGCGGAGTGGCGGAATGGCGGA
>CAYWHQ010000553.1:0-2073 GCA_964457665.1 uncultured Prolixibacteraceae bacterium
AGGCAATGTACGCGGAAACGGAGAAATTCCTCTCGGAAGTCCTTGGTGGCCGCTACCAGGAAGGAATGGAAGAGGATGTGAAAACCACCCTCGATAAGCTCCGGGTAGATATCACAACCGTGAAATACGAACCGCAGGCAGCCCTGAAAACAGCAAAAGCACTGCCCGTTGTACAGAACATTTGGAACGCCTCAACCGTGGATTATACTGTTTTATTTGAAGTTCAGGGCCAGAAATTGCCGATGGAGATGAAGCGTATCACCGAACCCAAAGACAATAACTGGCTGGTTTCCGATATTTATACGGGTGCCCTTGGAGAGATGAAGGATGTGATCCTGTTCATGCCCGACGCCACCCCGGTTTCGAGGGAGATGGAACAGATGGGTCAGAAGATCACCATGACATTTCAGGAAAACAAAGCCATCCTCGACATGCAGGGAAAAAAGATGGAGATGGAATTTACAGGCGCAAGCCTGCAGGACGGACCCGGTGTGGACCAGATCATTGCCCGGTGGCCGCTCAGCGAAGGTTTCAGCCTGGTTGTGGAAGTGCCTGATATGGCGACCATGAAAGCCAAACAGGTAAAAATCAGCGTTACGGGAAAGGAAACCCTCAAAACCGGTGAATGTGTTAAGGTTGAGATGGTCAGCACCGCCAATGCCGCCGACAAAACCACCTTCTGGATCAACCCGAAAACCCTGTCGGCCGATAAAATGGTCTCCGTGATACCTTCCATGGGAGGCGCCGTCATGACCATCGAAAAGAAGTAGCCAGGATTACTTCTCAATCGTTGGTTGTCACGGAGAAAGTGCTGGTGTGGTAGCTCACCCGAGAAATTGATTTTGAATGGTTCAATTGCACAATAATTGCCTGTCTAACGTTAAAATGATTTAAGGTTTAAAACGAAACTCCTGCCGAAAATAGGGTAAGCTCAAGATTTAAGGCTTTGTCCGGGCCTGTTCCGCATCCCAGGCCGGTCATATTACCAATCAATAACCTGATATTCAATTGCTTTGTTCATCTGAAAACTTATTATTTTGGGTGTATATTTCCTATTGAGAAGATCAGCATTTGCAATCTTGCACCAAAGGATGACTGATCCCCGGGATTTTAATTCTAAATTTACATTGCTGTTCCTGGCTATTCCAGGTCGGAGATATTGGGATAAAATACACAAACCATGAAGCAACACTGGATTGCAGGCGAATGGATGGGCCAGCCTGAAAGGGTGCCCATCGACATCATCAATCCTGCCACCGGGGAGGTATTTGAACAGGTTCTGAACGGCAGCAGCAAAGATACTGATGCTGCCGTAGTGGCTGCCAACAAAGCCTTTGCGTTCTGGAGCCATATGCCGGCCCCATCACGCTGCGAACTCCTGCACGAGGTGGCGGACCGCCTGAAAGCACGAATCGAAGAAATTGCACGCCTCATGACACTCGAAGGGGGTAAACCATTGAAGGAGAACATCGACGAGGTGGGGTGGTGTGTGGCCTGTTTCAACTATTATGCAGAAATAGGGCGCAACAGTCGTGGCCGGGTTATTCCCGGCATCGAGTCCACCCAGCTGTCTATGGTTCTGAAAGAACCTTACGGGGTGGTGGTGTGTATTGTACCATACAACTATCCACTCCTCCTGATGGCGTGGAAAGTGGCGCCGGCACTGGCCGCCGGCAATACGGTCATCATCAAACCCAGTGAAGTAACACCGCTTTCCACCCTTGCTTTAAGCGAGTGTTTTGCAGCATTGCCACCGGGCGCAGTCAATATCATCACCGGCGATGGTGAAGTAACCGGCCAGACACTGGTCACCCATCCAGATACACAGGTAGTCGCTTTTACCGGCAGCACCGTTACGGGACGCACGATCGCGCGCCAGTGTGCCGAACAATTCAAGAAAGTCACGCTGGAAATGGGAGGCAAGGATCCTTTTATCGTTTGCGAAGACAGTGATGTAAAGGTGGCGGCCAAAGCGGTGGCCTGGGCGGCCTTCCTGAATGCAGGCCAGTTGTGCACCTCCTCCGAACGTATTTATGTTCAACGCTCCATTGCCGATCACTTCCTCGAAGAATT
>CAYWHQ010000554.1:0-2057 GCA_964457665.1 uncultured Prolixibacteraceae bacterium
TTTATCTTCGCCCTGGTTTTGCGATCCTGATTCTGAGTTGCCGGATGAACTTCCCGAGGAGCCCTTGGGTTTATCAGCTATTGGGGTGATGATGATATTGTTGACCCCGACCAGTTTCATCTGGTCGAGAATCTCTTTTTTGGCTCCGTTTCCGATCGCCATCATGGAAATAACCGCTGCCACACCGAAAATGATACCGAGGGCTGTGAGTATCGATCTGAACTTGTTCAGGAATACAGCTTCCAGTGCGATGTTCAGAATATACTTATAACGTTCAAACACGGGGAGATGGATTTTGTTCAGACCTTTGGCGGGTTGTATCTGATTTTTTCGGTGCGGATCTGGGTTTATATTTTTTCACCACCTCGGCAGGGAGTAGTTCCATATTCAGGGTTTCGGCATTCTCGGGCGGGACGAGGAGCATCTCATCGTTTTCCTGAAGTCCTTCTCGGATGATGATCTCATTGTCGTTGGACTGGCCGACTATGACTTGTTGTTTAAACACGGAACTTCCCTTTTTTCGATAGACGAACGAGACGCTGTCGCTATTGAAGATTCCTTCGATAGGGATAAAAAGAACGCTGTCGATGATGCTGGTGATGATCGTATTTTTGGTGGTCATTGCCGGCCGCAGGATCGAGTCGAATTCGTTGACGATGATTCGAACCTCGTAAACTTTGGCATTGGTGCTCTGAAGCTGTTCTCCGATGTTGGCGACCTCGATCACCTTTCCTGTAAAATGTTTTTCCGGGAAGGCGTCGATACCGATATCAACCAGCTGACCTGTTTTGACCTTGCTGATATCAATCTCATTGACGTAGGTTTTGGAGATCATCTCTGACAGGTCGGGGAGTTCGGCCACAATATTGTCCCATGCATTGACAGTAGCTCCGACGCCCATTTTATTGCCATCCCAGTTACGGCGGTAGATGACCATTCCGGATTTAGGGGCAATAACGGTGAACTGTTTCAGCACCTCCTGCATTTGCTGAAGTTTGCGCTGGGCCTGATTATAGGAGGCGGTGACCTCCTGCATGGTGGCGATGGCTTTTTCGAGTCTCAGTTTATAGTTCTTTTCAGCCTGGTCAAATGCTCTCTGTCCCTTTTCGAGATCGATCTCTACCTGACGGATGGTAGCCGGGGGTTCGTATCTGGATTGTTCAAGGGTGATTTTCTTCTCTTCAAGGGCATATTCAAGGTTGATCAGTTCGTCGCGGGCATTGCGCAGTTCAAGAGAGGTGTCGAGCCGGGTTTTGGTAAGCTGCGATTCGAGCTTTTCCAGGTTGGTCTCCTCATCTTTTATCTTGTTGGAGATTTCGGTGCGGTCGAGGGTTGCGACATACTGTCCGGAGTCGACAACGGTACCGTCGGCGATGATATCCTGGATTTTCACCTGCCAGATCTGCACCTGCCGGAGACCTTGCGGACCGGATATTTTTTCGGAGCTTTTGGCAATGAGTTCACCGGTGGTGGTTACCTCAATGGGGAATGTTCCTTTTTTGACCTTTGCGGTGATGCTGGCTGTTTGTTCCGGCTTTGAAAAGATCAGGTAAGCGACGACCGCAACGGCGATGAGTATCCCGAGTGCGATCAGGTATCGTTTCTGCGTCATGGTTGGGGATTGGGGCTGTCAGGCGTCAATATTGGCGTATTTTGCGTTTTTCTCGATAAATTCACGGCGGGGAGGGACATCGTCGCCCATCAGCATGGAGAAGATCCGGTCGGCTTCTGTACCGTTTTCGATGGTTACCTGCCTGAGTGTTCTGAATTCCGGGTTCATGGTGGTTATCCAAAGTTGTTCGGCATTCATTTCGCCAAGACCTTTGTAGCGCTGGGTATGGACGCTGGATTCTTTGCCATTTCCTGCCAGCTCGGCCACGACAGCGGCGCGTTCTTCTTCCGTCCAGCAATATTTCTCCGCATTGCCTTTTCTGATGAGGTACAGGGGCGGGGTTGCGATAAACACGTGACCGTTTTCGATCAGCTCTTTCATGTACCGGAAGAAGAAAGTAAGGATAAGGGTTGCGATATGTGAACCATCCACATCGGCATCGGTC
>CAYWHQ010000555.1:0-2057 GCA_964457665.1 uncultured Prolixibacteraceae bacterium
GGATCGCCAGGGAAAAAGGAGTTCCGCCGTCCACCATCGACAAGGACTGGGTTCTCGGACATCTGCTGGCAGCTATCTTCAGTCAGGATTGGGCCCGAAATACGCTTCTTTTTAAAGGTGGCACCTGTTTGAAGAAATGTTATTTCCCCGGGTACAGGTTCTCGGAAGATATCGATTTCACGATAATCAGGGAGGATTTTACCCTTACACATCAGTTACTGCAAAGCATTCTCCTTGAATTAACAGAGACTGCCGGGGTGCGTTTTGCCACCTTTTCAATCATGCCAATCATGTCGAGGAACCGGCACTTTGGGTTCACAACCACACTGAAATACTGGGGAGCGGATCATCGAAGAGACCAGGAACCTCCTGAAAACACAGAACGATGGCAAACTTCGGTTAAAGTTGAAATGACATGGAATGAACTGGTCCTTTTCCCGGTTCAGATGAGACCCATCTATCACCATTATTCCGATTCGATCCAGACATCCTCCATAACTGTTCCGTGCTATCATATCTTCGAAGTCATCGCTGAAAAACTTCGCGCAACCATTCAACGGTCCTATCCGGCCCCAAGGGACTATTATGATCTGTGGTTTTTATTGCAAAACATCAAATTGGATTCTTTACAGGAGATCATCGGGGCCTTTAAAGACAAAGCAGCACATAAGGGGATCTTGAATATCCAATTTGACGATTTATTCCATGCCACACGTCTGTCAAGATCTGAAAGGGCCTGGAATCACAGTTTGGGATCACACCTTCCGCCAGGCTCACTGCCGAAGTTTTCACATGTTATTGAAGAACTGCAAACCCTGATCAGACCATATTTTTCATAAGGTGACCCTCACCGGCACACATATCAGCTACTACCTCATATGCCACCGGAAACTATGGCTCTTTGCGCATGAAATCAGGATGGAACATACCTCCGGACTGGTGGCGGAGGGAAAGCTGATCCACGAAACCTCCTACCCGCAACGATCGGATCGTTACCAGGAGGTAGAGGTAGACGGCATAAAGATCGATTATTTCGATGCACGGAACAAGATCATTCATGAGGTCAAAAAGTCCGACAAAATGGAAGAGGCCCACGAATGGCAGGTAAAATACTACATCTATGTGCTGGAACGAAACGGTGTGGCGGGTGTTTCAGCCATTCTCGAGTATCCGAAACTGCGTCAAACCAATGAAATCCTGCTCAGCAGCCGTGACAAGGAAGAACTGGAAGTTATGGCAGCAGAGGCCGGCCGGATCATCGATTCGCTAAATTGCCCGGAACGCGTAAAACGAACCATCTGTAAATCATGCAGCTATGAAGACTTCTGCTGGTGCGGGGAGGAGGAGGCCTGACGAAATCCGGAACCGTACTGGAAATAGTTTGCCTGTTCAGGAACAATTGGGTTCCAATTTTGTACTTTTGCGGTTTTGTAATTCACATTTTGTAAATTATATAATGTAAAATAATCATGAAGAAACCGGAGAATCCCTTTCCTACAACTTCATACATCGGCGCCCGTTACTTCTGTGACCGGACTGCCGAAACGAAGCAACTGCTGGGGGACCTGATTAACGGACAATCTGTAACCCTAACATCCATCCGCAGAATCGGAAAAACAGGTCTGATCCATCATGTGCTGGGTCTGTTACCGGATTCCCACATGGGTATCTACGCGGATCTGCTTGCAACCGAGAACATGAATGGTTTTTTTAACACACTGGCCTCTGCCGCCATTCAAAGAATCCCGGAAATTTCCTCTCCCGGAAAAAAATTGTGGCGATTGATCCGTTCTTTCCGGCCTTTGATCACGATTGATCCCATGACCGGCCTTCCTCAGGTTTCGGTCGACTTCAGGCCGGAGGAAACAAATCATCACATTGACACCCTCCTGAAATTCCTGAACAATCAATCAAAGAAGGTGGTAATCGCGCTGGATGAGTTTCAGCAAATTCTTCACTACCCTGAAAAAAATCCCGATGCCTGGCTCCGGGGGATCATTCAGACACTGCCAAACATAACCTTTGTATTCTCCGGGAGTCAACAGCACCTGATGATG